>JAURQB010000194.1 GCA_030836365.1 Bdellovibrionota bacterium
CAGCTAAAAATCATCCATCACGACAAAATTAAAGTAGGACAATATTTTGATTCTTTTCGTGATCGAATTATGTTTCCAATATTTGATGCTTACAACAACCCAATGGGGTTTACTAGTCGTGCAACTAAAAAGAATCAGCAACCTAAATATTTAAACTCCTCTGAGAGTATCGCATTTATTAAAAAGAGACTTTTATACGGAATTAATTTAGCGAAATCTTCGATTAGAGATAAAAATCAACTTATTTTATGCGAAGGAAATATGGATGCCATTACCCTTCATCAAAAAGGTTTTACTAATACAGTGGCGATTATGGGAACGGCTTACAACTCAACCCTTACTCCAACACTAAAGTCCTTGAGTAAAAATATTATTCTAGCATTGGACACTGATGCCGCGGGATATGAAGCGGCAAAGAGAGCCAACCAGCTTCTCTTGCAGGATGATGTTATTAGTAAATATATTTCTTTTGCTCCGTACAAAGACCCTGATGAATACCTATCTAAAAAAAGCAGTTTAGATTTAGAAAAAATGATTGATTCCTCTCCTAGTTTTATTGATTTCGAATTAACTAATATTAGAGACAACCAGAGGCCAAATTCAATTGAGCAAAAAATTGAAACCATTAAGCAAGCTACTGAACTTTTAAAACCTTTAGGTAAATCAGTTTACTCAAAAGAGAAATTATCGGAATTTGCCCTTAGTATAGGTATTAAATCAAGCCCAGAGGAACTTTTAGCAGAATTCGCCAAAGAGGCTCCGCCTCGCCAACAGACAATATTACAAGCAGAGCCAAAGGGTGAAAAAAAGCCTACTCCCGACATAACTACCAGTAATCACGTTGTGTCTACCATTTTTTTGTCTAAAAGTATGGAGCTAGCGGTAAGAGAAATCCTAAAAAATCCCGAATTAATGGAATTAGAAAAGTGGAGCGAAATGCTTGATTTATTGAACCCTAATGAGGTAAAAATGTGGTTTACTTCGATTCAAAAATTATATTTTGAAGTTGACGATCAAGACTTTGGACCAATGGTGCTTGATGTACTCAATAAAGAGAATGTCACTCCTGAGTTTAAGTCGATTGTCGGAGCAGCTATTTATCGCTCTGAAGGGAGAACCCCTTTAGATGTTAAAGGACAAAATCAATTGTTATCCGATCTCACTAAAAGAATTAAGAAGGAACAACTGATTGAAAAGCGCAAGCAGCTTTTTACCGAGCACTTAAATGCTCCAACTCCTGAACAAGAAGAGATATTAAGACAAATAAATAATATTCAACTCCAAATAAAAAATATCAACTAAGAAGGATTTTTTAATGAGCATTGATTTATTCCTAAAATCAAAAGAGTTTACAAAGCTGCTATCAAAAGGCAAAGACCAGACGCATTTATCTCCAGAAGAGATCAATGATGCGATCCCTGCTCACATTATCGAGCCAGACCAAATTGATACAATTTTACTAGAACTCACAAAAGAGAAAATTGAAATTAAAGTAGAAGAGGTTGAAGAAGATGAAGAAGGCATCAAGTTTGATGGTACTGAAATTATCGAAGAAGCTCTTTCAAAAGAAGAAAAAGCAGAGCTCAGGTCTGCCTCTACTGACCCAGTAAAATTATACTTAAAAAGAATGGGTTCAGTTGCTCTTCTAACCCGAGAAGGTGAAGTAGAGATTGCAAAAGAAATTGAAGAAGGTGAGAAAGAAATTATCCTTTCTTCACTATCATCAAGTCATGCACTTAAAGAAATTATTAAGCTTAAAGAGAGAATCTTAAGCCAAGAGAATCCTAATGAATTTGTCAAAGAGCTCGTTAGAGGACTCGACGATGAATCGACAAACGCAGAGGTTAAAAAAACTTCAACTCGAATTATTGCAGTTTGTGACCAGATCAATGTCCTATTAGAAGACATAGAGAAAGATGATGGAACGTTAAAGAAGTTTAACGAAAACCAAAAAGCCGAGATGGAAAAAGTTGCTGAAACACTGGCTGACCTCACATTTAATCGCAAAATTATTAACAGCTTCGTTGAACCAGTAAAAAAATATTTTCTTCAATTTAGAGATCTTTATGAGCAAGAAGATAGAATCTTTAAATTCTTAGAGGTTGCAGATAGAGAAAAATATCGAGAGCTTCATGACAAAATCATGGAAGACGATGCATTCAAGCGTAAATATGCAAAGCACCTATTTACAACAGATGCAAAAATTGAACAACTTATTCGAAACCAAGAAGATATCCTGCGAAAATTTAGAAGGCTCTCTATTGAAGCTGGTATGGATTACGAAGATATTGAGAACGTACACGGCATTATCCAAAAAGGTGAGGAAAAAGCAGACAAAGCCAAGGCACAACTTGTTGAAGCGAACCTAAGGCTCGTTGTCTCGATCGCGAAAAAATACACAAACCGCGGCCTTCAATTTCTCGACCTCATTCAAGAAGGAAATATCGGTCTAATGAAAGCAGTCGATAAATTTGAGTATCGTCGAGGGTACAAGTTCTCTACTTATGCAACTTGGTGGATCAGGCAAGCTATTACTCGTGCCATCGCTGATCAAGCGAGAACGATTCGTATTCCAGTTCATATGATTGAAACAATTAACAAAATGGTTCGGACTTCTAGACAGCTTATCCAAGAACTAGGCCGAGAGCCAACACCGGAGGAAATTGCTGAAAGGATGGACCTTCCGGTAGATAAAGTTAAAAAAGTTCAAAAGATCTCCAAGGAGCCAATTTCCCTTGAAACTCCTATTGGGGAAGAAGAAGACAGCTCACTGGGAGACTTTATCGAAGATAAAAAAATCATCTCCCCTCAAGACGCCGTAATGAGTGTTACGCTTTCTGAGCAAACGAGAAGCGTATTATCGACCCTTACCCCAAGGGAGGAAAAGGTTCTTCGAATGAGATTTGGAATTGGTGAAAAGTCTGATCATACCCTTGAGGAAGTTGGACAGTATTTCTTTGTTACAAGAGAAAGAATCAGGCAAATTGAAGCAAAAGCTCTTCGCAAACTTCGTCACCCAAGTAGAGCAAAATTACTTAAATCCTACACTGATAATAATTAGAGCTAATTAAATTAGTATTTGAGATCTCGATGAGTTATAATACGCAGTAAACTCATCGAGATTTTTTTATGCTTTTGAACTCTAATAATATAAATGACGTCATACTTCAAAAGGCATATTCTCACTTTTCAGTAAAAAGTATTCAACACGGCTTAGCTTTACTTAACCAAGGTATGGTCTCTGTAAGCTTTAAGAAAGGTAACGTAGATAGATTCTTAATCATGACCGGCCTCTGTCATGATAAGGGCTCACAGGAGTCAAAAGTCGTCTACAAGAAGCGCTTAGAAAACTCAGAAGGAGAATCTCCTGTATCATCAAACTGCACCTGTGATGAATGGAGCGAAAAAAATCACTGCCCTCACTCTGCTGCATTATTTTTGCTATCACTTCTTGAGGACTCAACAGAAGAATCAGAGCAAGAGGGTTACAACTTTCAAGGTGAAGTTAAAGAGCATCGCCCTCCCGCACATTTAGGGGTTGGTGTTGAAAAGTTTGGCACAATCATTAAATCTCCAAGTAAACTGATTAACTCATCACCCAAAGCAACTTATACCAACTTAAACTATTGCCTCCTAAATGGTTCAAGTACACAAATGAGCTCCCCAAGGGAGTTTTCAGGCAAACTTGTTTTTAGTTTGTTCTTTAATAATGACAATTCTCTATTTACGTATCAAATAAAACATCGATCTTCCTCTAATAATTTAAATAATTTTATTTCAATCTTTGAAAAGCTTTATATGTTTGACTGGCAATCAGGCGTAGCATACACCCTTCCGTCAAATATAAAAATGTGCATTGAAAAACTACAAAAGAGAAATAACTTTACAAGAGATTTGTTTCTTTCATATTTCTACCAACCCAAATACCAAGACTTTATCGAAATTGAGATCGAGGGAAATAATATTAACGAAAATTTAGTTTCCGAAGTCCTCCCTCAAATATCAGTTAAACCCTCAAATGACAGAAACAACTATTTAACCCTCTCGATATTATTCAAATCGACAGAAGGGGAGCAAGTTTACGCACCTGAATTATTGAAACTGATTACATTTGAAGAGGATTCAGGGTTATTGAATGGGTTTAAAATAAAAAATGATGGAATATTATTTTTAGAAAAAATTACAATTGCCCTTGAGACAAACTCAAAAGTGAACACGATGGTATTAAATAACCACCCTCTCAAGAGTTTATTTGAAAACTTAATAGAGTTATTACAAGAAAGTGATTATCTAATTTTCAAAGCCCCGGACAATAATATTTGCTCTATCAAAACAAAAAGTTTTAATCAGGTATTAGTTCACCTATTTAACACATGGGGTAGAACTATTCTAAAGAGTATTTCCTATTCATTTGAGGGAATACAGTTTCAAATTAATAAAAACTTTTTCTATGACCATGTAAGAGAGTTTAAACTATTTTTTAATACAGAAGAGATTCTGCCAATTATTTTTCAAGAATTTAACATTACAAATTGGAACCAAGGTATTTCTTTTACGCGGGAAAAAAGTACACGCAACTGGTTTGACCTATCCCTAGAATTCGATGATGTAGATATAGCAATTATTCAAAATGCCAACCTAGAGCGCGGCATATCTGAGGTAAATGGAAAAATTTATGTTCTCGATGATGAACAAATTAAACTTTCTCATTTTCTAAAACGCTACATTTCAACTGCAACTGAAGTAAAAAAAGATTCAAAAAATAAAAAACAATATATCATCCCGTTTTCTAGAGCGAGAATCTTTGAACTCGTTGAATTAAAAAATCTTGGTATCATTGGTGAATTAAGTGAAGAAGAGGAACGAATTATCCATACTCTTTCTACGCTTGAAAAGATTCCCCCTGCACCAATTAAGCTAAAAGAAAAAAGCTTCCTTCGCCCTTATCAAGATATGGGTGTTAATTGGTTACATTTTTTATACCAACAAAAACTTGGAGCCTGTCTTGCTGACGACATGGGTTTAGGGAAAACATTACAAGTTATCTCTTTTATTTCCTCTATTTACCAACAAGATAAAAAATATCTAATCATTTGTCCTGTCTCGATTCTCTATAACTGGAAAAGTGAATTTGAAAAATTCTCTAAGCTTGAAGTTTCAATTTATCATGGGCCAGACCGAATGGACCAAGGGCATGGAAATATAATTCTCACAAGCTATGGGATTCTGAAACGAGAATATCAGTCAGATTTTTTTCAAAAAGAATTTGAAGTTATTGCAATGGATGAAGTGCAAAATTTAAAAAATATTCGCTCAATCGGCAGCCTCGCGATTAGAAATATTAATGGCAATTTTAAAATATGCTTAACAGGTACACCTGTCGAAAATGATATCTCTGAGTTTTTTAACATACTTGATCTATGTGTTCCTGGATTATGGGGAGATATTCTTCAAGCAAAACGGAATAAATTTTTACGAGACAAAGCAACCGTCAGAAAAAGCTCGAAGCCTTTTATTTTAAGACGAACCAAAGATCAGGTGCTGAATGACTTACCTGATAAGGTAGAGCATAATCAAGTCCTTGAGTTCGATGGAGAAGAAAAAAAGTTCTATAACCAACTCCTTGCGACTATTCAAAATGAAATTAGAGTAACACCAAAAAGTAATCGATTTGGAATAATTTTAAGAGGAATACTTCGCTTAAGACAAAGCTGTCTATGGCAACCCGGAGATCAAAAAAATCTAAACTTAGATGCTGAATCAGCTTCAACTAAGATTAAATTTCTGTGCTCGCAAGTGGAACAAATTCTTGAGGAAGGGCACCAAGCTCTAATTTTTTCTCAATTTACAAGCTACCTTGATATTATACAAAATGTTTTCAACAAAAGAGGCTGGAATTACTCACGAATCGATGGAAAATACTCTGTTGCTCAAAGAGAGAAAGAAATTAATAAGTTTCAAAAAGGTGACAATAAACTATTTCTCATAAGTCTTAAAGCTGGCGGAGTTGGTCTGAATTTAACCGCCGCAAGTTACGTTTTTATTATGGACCCCTGGTGGAACCCAGCTGTTGAAAATCAAGCAGTTGATAGAGCACATCGAATAGGACAAAAAAATAAAGTAACCGTATACCGTCCACTGATAAAAGAATCAGTGGAAGAGAAAATTCTAGTATTGCAAAATGAAAAAAAGCAACTTTTTAAAGATCTCCTTGGACAAGAGGAGGGTGAATTCTTTTCGGGTAAGTTATCCAAAGAAGATTTTGAGTTTATTTTAGATACTAGTATCGATTGAGAAAAGAATCATGATCAAAATTTCAGGTTTAATCATTACTTTTAACGAAGAACATAATATCGAGCGATGTATAAAATCGATGTTACCCGTATGTGACGAGATTATTGTCATCGACTCTGGCTCAACAGATAATACTGTCTCAATTGCGAACTCAATGGGAGTTCGAACAATATATAATCCATTTCAAGGCCATATTGAGCAAAAAAACTATGCAATAGATCAAGCTAAGTTTGATTATGTTCTTAGCCTTGATGCTGACGAAGAAATCGATAACGAACTCATTAGAAATATTACGAAACTTAAATCAAACTTGCTTTCAGATGGAGTCATGTTTAATCGACTTACTCGTTATGTTGATCGATGGATATATCATTGTGATTGGTATCCTGATACGAAATTACGTTTATGGAAAAAAAACATGGGACGTTGGGGTGGAGTTAACCCTCATGATATTATCATTATGCAGCCCAGTGCTAAAATTCAAAAAATACCAGGAAACTTAAAACACTATTCTTATAATTCAATTAGTGAACACGTTGAGCAAACTAATAAATTTACGACCATTGCGGCTAGAGCCGCCTATTCAAATGGGGTCAAATCTTCGTTTTTTAAAATCATTACCAGACCATTTCTTAAATTTTTAAAAGATTATTTTTTACGTCTCGGATTTCTTGACGGCAAGTATGGCTTTATTATTTGCTATATTAACAGCTTGAGTGCTCTCTTGAAGTATTCAAAAATAAAAGATCTTCAAGAGGGTAAAAAAATATGAAAATTCTTTTTCAGACAAATAATATCCTACCTGTAAAAACATATGGCGGAACTGAAAGGATTATCTTTTGGCTAATGAAGCATTTAAAAGAACTTGGCCATCATCCGGTTCTAATTGGTCATCCCGATTCGAATGTATCAGATTTTGGAATTGAACATATTCCGTATGATTCTAAATTATCTGAAGACTGGGAAGCATTAATTCCTGAAGATATTGATCTTATTCATTTAAGTTACAATTATACATTTAAGAAAAAAGAATTCCCTACCCTGTTCACCATTCACGGAAATGGCCAGGTGGGAGAAAAGTTTCCATTAAACTCTGTATTTGTTTCACGTAAGCATGCAAACAATCACGGTTCTGACGCATTTGTTTATAACGGCATAGACTTTGATGAATATCCATTAAAGAACAACCCAAAAAAGGAGTCTAATTGGAATAACTTTCTTTTTTTGGCGAAGGCATCTTGGAGCATTAAAAATCTTAAATCTTGTTTGAAAGCATGCAAATCTGCAAAAAAAAACCTACATATCGTCGGCGGCAAGTCCTGGCTACCTTCAAAATATGTGAAAAATCATGGCTTTCAAGGCGGGGAAGCTAAAAATCACATCATCCAACAATCCGACGCTCTGCTCTTTCCGATTAAATGGGAAGAACCATTTGGATTAGCAATTATCGAATCAATGGGGTTTGGCCTTCCTGTTATTGGCTCAAAATATGGCAGCTTACCTGAGTTGATCACTAATGATACTGGAATTATTTGTCAAAATGAACAGGAGTTAATGAGCGTTGTAAAAGACTGTACTCACACTTTCCATTCTTCAAAAATTATCGAATATGCTCGGAGTAATTTTTCAAGCCTTGAAATGACCAAAAACTACATTCAAATGTATGACATGGTTTTACAAAAGAGTATCATTAACTCACAAGCTCCGACATGGGGATATCCTGCTAAAGCAACCTCTGGGCTACCGTTCTAGAGAGCTCTATAAAGCTTCTACACAAATGAAATAATCAGTATTTAACAATCTTTTTTAGGATCTCAAGGTGACGTGAGAAGTCCTTTATTATAAAATTCGATGACTCAAGGATTTGGAGCAAAATATGAAAATACCAGAAATTATCGATAAACGCACTCACCCTTTTTTTACGTTTGAAATAATACCTCCACTAAGAGGAAAGTCTGTTTCTGAAGTTATCGACATCGTCGAAAAGCTCGTGCCCTTTAATCCGGGATGGATCGATGTAACTTCTCATCCCGCGGGCGTGCACTATATTGAAAATTCTGACGGATCAATCCAGAAGAGAATTTTTCGAAAAAGACCAGGAACTCTTGGCATATGTGGCATCATCAAGAATCGCTTTAACTTAGATACCTGTGCTCACATTTTATGTAATGGGTTTTCAAAAGAAGAAACTGAGGACGCTCTTATTGAATTAAACTACCTAGGAATTGAAAATGTTCTAGCACTTCAGGGAGATGGTCTTAATTATAATAAAAAAGTTTCTAAAGAGCGATCAGCAAATCTTTATGCCTCTGACCTTATTGAGCAAATATCGCAAATTAAAAATGGTCAATTCATTGATGATCTAAAAGGAGCTAGGCCTTTGGATTTTTGTATTGGGGCAGCAGGTTATCCTGAAAAACATTTTATGGCACCATCAATGAAACAAGATATGAAGTATATGAAATTAAAAGTTGAAAAGGGTGCAGAGTTTATCGGTACACAAATGTTCTTTGATAATTCAAAGTATTTTAAATTTGTTGAAGATTGCAAAAAGGAAGGAATCAGTGTCCCAATTATTCCAGGACTTAAAATTTTAAGCTCTGTAAAACAACTGCAATCAATTCCAAAAACTTTTCATATTGATTTCCCTGATGAATTTATCCAAGAGGTAACAGAAAACCCTGACCACGTTGAAGAGCTTGGAATTAATTTTGCAAAAAAACAAGTTGAAGAACTGGTTAATGCGGGTGTTCCCAATGTTCATTTTTATATTATGAATAAGCCAGAATCAGTAATTGAAGTAATAAAGTCCTTTGTCTAATTATGAAAAACTTAAAAGAAATTCTATCAAAAAAATTATCCTCTCAAATCATGTTTCTCGACGGTGCAATGGGGACGATGATTCAACAATATAAACTTGAAGAAGAAGATTTCAAAGGAGATCGATTTAAAGATCATCAAACTAATTTAAAAGGAAACAACGATCTTCTCAGCATTGTGAAACCTGATATCATCAAAGAGATCCATACAAAGTACATGGAAGCTGGTTCTAATATTATTGAAACTAACACCTTTAATGCAACTTCAATTTCTCAAAAAGATTATGACCTTTCCGAGATATCTGATGAAATTAATTTTCAAAGTGCTAAAATTGCAAAAGAAGCAATTAATGATTTTCAAAAATTAAATCCAAATCACGATGTTTATCTGGCCGGAGCGATTGGCCCAACGAATACCACGGCAAGTATGTCTCCTGACGTTAATGATCCAGGAAAAAGAAATATCTCCTATGATGAATTAAAAGATTCGTACTACGCACAAGCTAAGGCTTTGGTTGATGG
>JAURQB010000195.1 GCA_030836365.1 Bdellovibrionota bacterium
AAGTGGTATTGCAAATAAAATTTTCAAAGGGCTTTATCGATTTCTTCAGGAGGATGCATCTTGCCTTGATCGAATCGAAAATTATTTAGGCTCAAAAATACTTGGGCTTTATCGTTTAGGTAACTTAAAAAGTGTAAACAATATTCAAAAAAATGTTCGTGAACGATTTGATTTTTTCCTTTCAGAGGGCGGTGAATACAACCAGATAATAACTGAAGTGAACTCCCTTGGATGTAATCCACTCGATACGTCACTCGAATTACCTGTGATTACAGATGATGATTTCCACTCAAGAAAAGGAATAATGAGTTTTACAAAAGCATTAGTAAGCCAAGAACCTTTTCTTGATTATGCTTTTGAGGATGCTGAAGAAGAATGTGGTATGGATAGTGAACTCTATGAACGAGTGACTGAAGCTGTAAAAAAAATGAAAGTGTTAATGGGGAATTATATATTACGAGCAGACACGGAGTATGCGGGCTGTAATCTTAATAATAAATTTGTTTATGAGGTTTCTTATCAATTCACTTCTCAGAGAGAGAGGAAAGACTACTTTTCCAATCAGGCAATTGAGGAGTTAAGTTGTTTATCTGATGCTTTTCACTTGTAAGGTGATCGGCTTTGTCAGGTATTGCGGTTAATTTGAAGATAGTAATTTATACGAAGTCGAAGAAGTGATATAATATTTGCAGCAAATTTCCATCCAGGAGGGAGGGAACCATGGAATATACCTTTAAAAAGTGGCGAACACTCAAACGAAAATTTAGCCTTTCAATACTTATACCTATTTTTTCATTAGGGTTATTTTCGGCGTATTATGTTGCTAATCAATACAGTCAATTTTTAGATGAGGTTATGTATAAAAATGATCTCAAGAAAATGATTGCTCTCAGCTCGTTGAAACTTGAGGTTTCAAGAGAAACTCAATCAATGCGATCATTTTACATTGGTGTTCAGACATTTGATCACCTAAGATTGCAAAAAGAGTTTACAGACAAAGCAATTAAAGAATTTAGAAAAGAATATGCTAATGATCCAAGGTCAATTCAAGGACTTGAATCAAACGTTTTGTCTTTTTTAAGCATTGCTCGTGATCAGGTTTTATCAGGACAAAGCAGATGGCCTGAAACTCAAAAGAAAATGGATAATGTAAATAATTGGTTAAAAATTTTTGACCCAAAGTATTCTAATTTTGAACGCGTTTTTCCTAATAAATTTCAACTTGATAAATTACAAGAAGGTGTAATCAGCGCGCGAGAGTTAAAAAATAATCTTTCTTTTGTGATTGTCAGGGATATGCCGCTGAATTCAATTCAATTTTCTACACTTATTTCATCTTACGAGCGGTCTCAATACCTTCATCAACAGGTTGCAGATTTTTTAACTAGTGGTTCTGATCGAATGAACTTTTTATACAATCAGCAAATTATAATGTGGGGAAAAATTACCGCAGATTATGAAAAAACTCTAGAGACGATTGAGCAAGGACGTTATCAAATACGTCTGCCAGAGTTGATCAAACGGTTTGAACGACTTGAAAAATCTCAGCTAGCACCTGTACAGTTAAAAACTGAATCAATTATGAGTGCGGCTTCAAAATCATTAGAGCGCGCGCGAACAAGTTTCTTGTTTAGCTTTCTTTGTGTTTGCGCCCTAGTTGCTATTTGCGCGCGCATAAGTTGGTCAATGTATCGAAAAGGGTTATTTTATCTCGCATCAAGCTTTAGCGGCCATGAAATAAAAATTATCACAGAGAAGTTGCATAAAGATAAAATTATTCCCATGCAAAGTCTATCTTCAAAAGAAGATGAATATCTCGAGCATAATCATAAATATATTGCTTAGATTAAAAATCAAAAATAAATGTTACGGGGCCCATGTTTGTTAAACTCACTTCCATGCTGGCCCCAAATTCCCCTGTTTCAACTTTCACTTGTTGAGATAGTAAGTCACAGAATTTATTAAATAAATTCTCAGCCTCTTTCGGTGGCATCGATCGATCAAAGCTTGGCCGATTTCCTTTATCTCCGCGCCAGCTTAATGTAAATTGACTAATCGCTAAAATAGTTCCGTTAACTTGAGAAATATTGAGATTCATTTTTCCATTTTCGTCTTCAAAAATACGGGCATTTAAAATTTTTTTAGCTGCTAATTCAAGAGTCGATGGAGTGTCATCCTTTTCTATACACACTAAAAGAGTGGCGCCGAAATGGGACTGACCTTTTATAGCATTATTAACTTGTACTTGAGCATTTTTAGTTCTTTGAATAACGATACGCATGTATTGCCTTGTCTGAAATTTATTTTACTAGGCCATTTTTATATCTGTTTCGAATTGTTGGCAAGGACACAGCGGAGGAGTCTTCATTAAAGTAACAAAAACCCTCAAGGGTATGATCCTGGCTTTTTAAATAGATTGCGGAACCTTTTAAGTGATATTCACATGTACTTGCTGGGATGCTCGCGTTCTTTTTTGTTAATTTGAGAATTTCTTTTTTAATCGGTTTTTCAAGCCGTTGGCGAGCAACGCAGTTTTTGACATCCATTTTTGATGTATAACAATTATGTGAAAAAGTATTTCCCTCTTTTGAATTGAAGACGTATTTGCTTGGGACATTTTTATCATGATATGTCATTTCAAATTCAATTAATCCACTTGCGCCTCCAAAAATTGGAGAGACGGAAAGAATGAGTGAGAAAAAAAATACCGTCAAAAATTTCATTATCGCACCTTCTGCACTTCATAAGTTATTTTTGCGAACTCCTCCTCAGTGATCCAAAACATTCCATAGCTTGGTATTTCGGCATCACCGGCAGGGCGAGTTGTCCCGGCCGAGACATTCCGATTGGAATAAGGTTCTAAGGAATTCCCATAAGAGTTTAAAATAAGGTAAGATGCTTTTCCTTCAATACACTTCATTCCCATAATAACTGACGAATGATTTCCGCATGAATCCTCGCCGGTTAAACCATCTTGATTGTATTTATCATTCATAATCATATCTTTGGCGGAAGAGTAATCTAGTTGATTAACACAGTAACTTACACCCATCGGTTGACCCGCTTTAATCTCTGAAGCAATGATAGTTTTCGCTTTTCTTATCCTGGAAGAAATAGAACCAGAAAAATCTTCTGGCGCGCAAGATTCTGATGGAATCGTTATTTGACTGTCACTTGATATACAATTGGGAAATTGAATATCTAAAAATGATTGAGTTGTTTTATTTATTGAATCGATCACACTCATCGCATTAGATTTAGTTAATTCTATCAGAGTATCAGATTGATCAAATAGATGAGGACAACTATTAAAAATTTCGCCAAAGTTTTCAATTTCGTTTATTAAGCAATCTTTCATGTAATTTTTATAATTTTCTTGGTGAACTTCACATGACTTCTTGATTTCATCTTTTGATTTTTTAATCCAGTCATCGAAACGTAAATCATTTGGTGAAAATCTTCTAGTTGCAGTTGAACAACTCCTATAAGAACGAATAATTTTTTGTAATGAGGGATCGTCACGCTCTATCTCATTTTTAATCCTAGTGTATTTTTCGGGACAATCTTCTTGTACTTCTACTAAGTAGGAATTTTCAAAAGTGCGGATCATGTGTAGTTCTTCTAATCGTCTTATGCTATTAAAATCAAGTTCTGCATTAACTTGGTCGCAACTAATCGTGAGAGGTCCATTGAACTGAGATTTTTTTTCTCTTAGGCCATTAATTATAGAATCATAACCTGCAGCAATTTTTCTTCCCTGAGGTGATGAAAGAGCGTCACGTAGGGATGCTTCAATTGCTTCTTGGTATTTTTGTTCTTGCGTATTTAAATTTGCAATGACCGCTAATTTTTCTTTATTTAATAATTCCATTTGATCAGCATTTTCTTGAATACTTCGCTGGAGCGAGGCAATTTCAGCATCGATACTTGAAACTCTCGCTTCAACCTGTCTTTTCTTTTCTCTCAAAAAAGTGAGAAGCTGCTTCTTTTTAGTTGGAGGATTTTGTTCTGTTAGTGAAGAAGTTAACCTATCAATAATTTCTTTTATTTGCCCAGGTAAAACGAGGAAGTGGTCTAAATCTTTTATTGCTA
>JAURQB010000196.1 GCA_030836365.1 Bdellovibrionota bacterium
ATTATTTTCTCAGCAAATCTTAGCTCAGCATAATCTTCCTTTCCCAAAAACAATGCTGGTGAAATTTCCGGTGAATGTGGACTTAGTCGAAAAAAGATTGGGGTTTCCCGTTGTTGTTAAGACTTTATATGGTAGCCAAGGTAGTGGTGTTTTCCTATGTGAAACGAAAAAAGAATTTTTAAATCTTGTTCAAATAGTAGAGGCGACAAAGGGATCGGCCAATATTATTTTACAAGAATTTGTGAAGCATTCCAAAGGACGAGACCTCAGAGTTTTTACCGTCGGTGGGCGAGTTATTGGTTGTGTTGAACGGGTCGCCAGTGAAAATGAATTTAAGGCAAATTACTCACAAGGTGGAACTGTTAAACCTCATGAAGTAACACCTGAAATTGAGTGGCTAGCAGTAGAGACATCCCGAATTTTTAATCTTGATATTGCCGGGATAGACCTCTTATTTGATGGAGAACATTTTAAGGTTTGTGAAGCAAATTCATCACCAGGCTTTGAGACAATTGAAAAAGTTAAGGAGCTGGATGTTCCAAAGGAAATTTTTCACTTTATACGCTTAAGACTGGGGTTGTTTCGACAGAAAGCAGAAAGCTCCGGAGATCAGGTTGATCATTTATTAAATTAATTATTGCTCATTATTACATGTGATTAAAACAGGGGTCATTGTCGCTGGGTTGGTACTCATATTTTTGCCCGTATAGTTTACCTTTACATGTCCTTTTTGTGCACCATTCTCCAACAGCACAGTAGTTAAGTTTAGTGCAGTAATACTTATCACCAATAATATATGGGGCGCGGCAGCCTCGGCACGGTCTCACACAGCTTTTAGTTCTTTGGCACCATCTCTTGTATATTCCGCAAGAGTCATCCTTAACTCTTTGCTCCTCAAAGGTGAGAGTGAAGCTATTAAAGCTTATTGCTGTTAATATTAAAAATAGGAGTAGATATAAGTTTCTCACTAAAGCTTAAATCGGGATATTCACCTATATTTATTACACTGCCAAATAGCTGATTTTAGATCAATAATTAATTGAATAAGTTACACAAGAGCTATCTTTTATACCCGCTTACTGCTAAAGAAGTTTCAAATATAACTTGTTTACGCCGCAAATAGATTCATTTCTGGTGGAGACACATTCGCGGGGACGGCCGAAATGAACTTTAACGATTTTAACTTTAATGAAAAAACGCTTTTAGATAACATTCAAAAGCAAGGATACTCTGAACCAACTGATATTCAGCGAGAGGCGATTCCTCTTTTATTGAATCACGATACGGACTTTATTGGTAAGGCCCAAACAGGAACTGGTAAAACGGCAGCTTTCCTTCTTCCTTTGATTGATCGTGTAGATACAAAAAATAAAAATATTCAAGCGCTAGTTCTTTCTCCAACGAGAGAGCTTGCGAATCAAATTTATGATGAGTTTCTTAAATTCTCCACAGACCTTAGAGTAAAATCCGAAGTTGTTTACGGTGGAACGTCTTATGAGCGTCAAATTCGTGGCATTAGAAAAAACAAACCACAAATTATCATTGGTACTCCAGGTAGAGTTATTGATTTGATGAACCAGGGAATTCTTGATTTTAGTTCAACAGAGTACCTTGTTCTTGATGAAGCTGATGAGATGTTGAACATGGGATTTTTTGAAGATGTTCAGTTGGTGATTAAGTCATTAAGTGATTTTAGAAAAATTTGGATGTTTTCGGCGACGATGCCAAGAACGATTAAAAATCTAATTGATAAAGAGTTTAATGAGCCTCAAACAGTTAGTATTGATAAAAAAACGATGACGAACAGTGATATTGAGCAAAGTGCTTATCTTGTTAAAAGAAAGTATTTTCCAGAGGCAATTTCACGCTTATTAAATGTTGAAGAAGATCATTACGCGATTATTTTTTGCCGAACGAAACTTGAAACTGCAGACCTGGCCAATGAGCTTCAAGGTCGAGGCGTGAAAGCAGATATGCTTCATGGAGATATGGGACAGGCGCAACGTGATTCAGCAATGGCCCGATTTAAGAAAAAGAGAACGCGAGTACTGGTTTGTACTGACGTTGCGGCCCGTGGAATTGATGTGAATAACCTCACACACGTTTTCAATTACGATATGCCTCAAGATAGTGAGAGTTATGTTCACCGAATTGGCCGAACAGGTCGAGCGGGAATGAAAGGTAAAGCGGTTTCAATAATTGAAGCGAGAAATCAAGGCCGTCTTCGTTGGATTGAGAAAAAAACGAGACAAGAAATTGAAATCAAAAAATTACCAACGGCAAATGAATTAAAGAAATCTTTAATTGATAGTAAACTTGAAAACCTTAAAGGTGCAGTGGACGCAATTACAGAAAAAGGCGCGGACTTTAGAATTGATGAAACATTTGAAGGATTCTCTGAGCACTTTAGTGATTTAGATCGCGCGTCTTTAGAAAAATTATTTTTCACTTATTTATTTAATAATGATTTTAGACGTCTTCGTGACCTAGAAAATATCGAAGATGAGCCAAGAAGATCTCGAGATAGAGGTTACAGAGAGGCAAGCGGTGGGCGAGGAGATCGTCGGGACCGAGGTGGACGAGGAGATCGTCGGGACCGTGGTGGACGAGAAGATCGTCGTGACCGTGGTGATCGAGGAGATCGTCGTGACCGCGGAGACCGAAATCCAAGAAGAGATGACCGTGGCGGTGATGATCGATTTGAAAAGAGAGGCGGAAGAGAAAATCGTCGAGACCATTCCACAAAAAATGGTGACGTTCGTGTTTTTATGAATATGGGTAAGCAAGACGGCTTGGGGCTGCACCTTTTACTTGGGCAAATCGCTAGCCAAACTGGCGTTAAGCGCGACAATATAAATAATGTTCAGCTTAAAGACCGATTTACCTTTTTTGATATCGGGCCAAAGTATGGTAACGAACTGGTGAAGAAAAAAGGTTTGACGATTAATGATCAGTCAGTAAGGTTTGAAATCGCTAAATCCTAGAATTACTAGGGAGTTAGAATGTCAGTAGTTATTATTACAGCAAGCTCCGGGAATAACCTGAAGCTTGCTGAGTCTTTTCAACATAAGTTTGTGGAATACAGTGTCGAGTCAACGATTGTTGATTTGGCAGAAATTGATCTTCCGATGTATTCCACTCAAGCGGAAGAAAAAATAAAAAACCCACTTCATCAAGAGCTTCTTGATTTACTCGATTCATCAACGAAGTTCGTTTTTGTCTCTCCTGAATACAACGGATCAACTCCGCCAAGTTTTCAAAATTTTCTTGCGTGGGCATCTAGAAGCTCTAAAGAATGGCGTCGCTATTTTAATGGCAAGCAAGCGGTGATTGCCACTCATAGTGGAGGCGGTGGATCACATGTGCTCATGCACATGAGGCTTCAATTAAGCTTTATTGGAATGAACGTACTGGGCCGAGAAATTTTGACTAGTTATCAAAAAGAGCTCAACCCAGAATCTCTTCAAGATGTTTGTCAGCAATTAGTTTCACAGTAAGAAAAATTTTAAACGCATTGCCCTCTTCTGAAAATGAGATACCAGTAATATCTTGGGAATCCACTTTTTCGATGGGCACACATCATCGAGTCATTGGTACACCTTGAGTTACCGAAAAGTGTGCCGATAATTTGATCGTATTCATCATCAAGTCCAAGCATATGGCCAAACTCATGGGCATAAACTTTATAACTCCAGTCCACACTATGCTCTTTTAAATAAGGGCCACGAGTCCATCCTCGAACAATATTAATTTTAAAGAGAGCGTCTTCTTTTTTGTCTTTTATCTGAACATCAATTTCATAGGGAAGATCTGCTGGTGTTTTTCTATTCCACAAATTTACACCAGCTGAGACTTTCTCTCTTACTTTTTGTTGATCTTCTTGGCTTAGCTTATCAAAGCCTTTGTAATAAATAGATGTGCGCGCGATGAGCTTTCCATTCTCAACAATGAGATCATATCGATAAGGTAGAGGCGCAACTCCAACGTAGCGAAAAAGACCTCTGATTTTTGTCGTCTCCTTCATTTCAGTATCCCAATCTTCAGGTGCGCAATACTTTATTTCTCTGGCGATATTTCTGAAGGCAAAAAAACAATCCCAGTCTGCTTGAGATCCGTATTTGAGAAGTTTTCTTCTCGTCAGGTAGCGACAGCGTCCATTCTCATTAAGCTCAATTCCAAAATCACCGAGGCGTTTAAAAATTTCTCTCGCATGCCAAAAGTTTTTATCATTTAAATCTATATTACTTTCTTCAATTCGCTCTTTAAGTCCGAGCTTTGAAAAAGGAACGGTAACAGTTGCAATTGTATTAAAAGAAATCAGTAGAATTACTAAAAGTAAAAGGCGCATAAAATCCATCCATGGTTTTTTTCTTTTATTTTAGCAAATAAATAAATTTTGTGTGGTAATTAATTACGCAGCTGTTTTTAAATTTTTTGTTCCACAATTTTTGAGTGCCGAATCAATCACGTCGCGGACGTAATCAATCTCTTCGTTATTCATGGGGAACATTGGTAAGCGAATACAATTTTCTCCGGCCAAATCCGTTACATTCATTTTTGATGCAGTTCTTGAAACTCGCTCGCCCATTTTTGACGAATGAAGAGGAACGTAGTGATTATATGAAACAACGCCATTGTCTGAACAATATTGTTGAAATTTTTCTTTGATTTCAATGTTGTCAAAAAGAATCCAAAAAGCATGATAATTTGATTCATAACCTTCTGGTATTGGGGCAAAGTTCAATGGAAGATGAGAATAATTTTTTAAAACTTCTGTATAAGCATCAAAAACATTTTTTCTTTTTTGGTGAAGCTCCTTGTAGTTTTGAAGCTGCCCATAAAGAATTGCAGCAATAAGGTCTGATGGTAAAAAAGAAGAGCCTTTGTCTACCCACTGATATTTATTAAGCTTCCCCTCTAGTACTAGAGATCTGTCGGTGCCTTTTTCCCATAAAAATTGGGCGCGCTCAAATAAAGTAGGGTCATTAATCGTCAACGCTCCTCCTTCTCCGCAGGAAATGGATTTTGTGGCGTGAAAAGAAAAGGCACCCAGCTCACATAATGAACCGGCAAAACGTCCTTTGTATTTTGAACCAATCGCTTGGGCCGCGTCTTCAATAACAAGTAGATTATTTTTTTTTGCGATAGCATTAATTTTATCCATATCCGCTGGAAGTCCGGCGTAGTGAATAGGACAGATCGCGATGGTTTTATCAGTGATAGCGTTTTCAATTAGGTTTGGATCGAGGTTTAATGTTTCTCTATCGACATCGATAAAAACGGGCGTTGCTCCGTGAGAAACAAAAGCATTTGCTGTGCTTGAAAAAGTATAGCTTGGAAAAATAACTTCTTTATCAGGCATGGAGTTGGCGAGAAAACTCGTCATTTCCAGTGCGTCCGTTCCACTTGTGGTGAGTAGGGTTTTTCCAATACCAAACTCTTGTTTAAAAAACTCGTGACAGAGTTTGGTAAACTTGCCATCGCCTCCATGCCAACCGGACTCCCAGGCCTCATTAAAGAAATTTTGTTCACTACCTGTGATAGGCGGTTTCATAAATGGTATTTTCATTGATTTCCTCACAGTTTCTTTTCGGAGGACGCGTCTTTTTAATGAATAAAATAATTCCCGAGCTTTTAAGTTTAAGTTTGTCGGATCTACTCCGAAAAGTGAGTATAGGAGTAGTGCAATGAAAGGAATAATTTTAGCAGGTGGATCAGGAACACGACTTTACCCGTTAACAACGGTCATGAGTAAGCAATTACAACCTGTGTATGACAAGCCCATGATCTATTACCCTCTCTCTTTTTTAATGGGAATGGGAATTCGTGAGATTATGATTATATCCACGCCCGTTGACACCCCAAGAATCGAATCATTACTTGGTGATGGAGCGAACCTTGGAATCTCTTTGTCTTACGTGAAACAAGATAACCCCGAAGGAATTGCTCAAGCATATCTCCTCGCAGAAGAGTTTCTTGATGGAGATGACTCTATGATGGTTCTTGGTGATAATATTTTTCATGGAAACTTTGAATATTTTAGAAAGGCAGTTCGAAAGCAGATGGATAAAAAAGACGGTGCAACAGCACGTGTTTTTGCCTACCCGGTCAACGATCCAGAACGCTTTGGTGTTGTGGAGTTTGATGAGGAAACTTATAAAGTAAAGTCGCTTGAGGAAAAGCCAGCTCATCCAAAAAGTAATTACGCTGTCCCTGGTGTTTATCTCTATGATGGTACAGTGAGTGAAAGAGTTCGAAATCAAAAACCAAGTGCTAGAGGCGAGTTAGAAATTACTGATCTTAATCAAGCATACTTAGATGAAGGAAAGCTTAGTTGTGAAGTAATTGGGCGTGGGATGGCCTGGCTTGATGCGGGAACGCCTGAGTCTCTATTTGAAGCGAGTAGTTTTGTTGAGATCATTGAAAAGCGGCAGGGTTTTAAAATTGCTTGTATTGAAGAGGTCGCTTTCAAAAGTGGTTTCATCGATGAAGTCCAGCTGTCTCGAGTGTTAGAGAAGATGCCAAAAAGCCCCTATAAAGCATACTTGGAGAGAGTCGCAGCGAATAATATTCGCGAAGTGAAAAAAGCTGCGTAAAACCTTTCAAATATCAGACATGCTCTGTATTATTGTTTAGTTAATTAAACAAGGGCATGGATCAATGAAAATTTTAGTCACAGGCGGAGCGGGCTTTATCGGCTCAGCAGTCGTCAGGGAATTAATCAATAACTCAAATCATGAAGTAATGAATGTGGATAAATTAACCTACGCGGGGAATTTAGATTCATTAGGAAGTGTCTCTGAAGATTCTCGCTATCAATTTTCACAAACTGATATTTGTGATGAAGCAGCGGTAGCAAAAATTTTTGAAACGTTTTCACCTGATATTGTCATGCATTTAGCGGCCGAAAGTCACGTGGATAGATCGATTGATGGGCCGGGAGAGTTTATTCAAACTAATGTGATTGGAACTTTTAATTTACTTCAAGCTGCAAGAAAGCATTACGAAAGTCTTGATGATTCTAAAAAATCTACTTTTCGTTTTCATCATATCTCAACAGATGAAGTTTACGGGGACCTTGAGGGAACGACTGACTTGTTTACTGAAAAAACTCCTTACGCGCCGTCGAGTCCCTATTCAGCAAGTAAAGCCTCAAGTGATCACTTGGTTCGTGCCTGGAATAGAACGTTTGGACTTCCTGTGGTGATCACGAATTGTTCAAATAACTATGGGCCATTTCATTTTCCAGAAAAACTAATCCCATTAGTTATATTGAATGCTCTTGAGGAAAAAGCGCTCCCGGTTTACGGAGACGGAAAGCAAATTCGTGACTGGCTTTACGTTGAGGACCATGCGCGCGCACTGATAAAGGTAGCAACAGAAGGTGCCGTAGGTGAAACATATAACATTGGTGGCTTCAACGAAAAAGAAAATATTCAGGTTGTTCAAACTATTTGCGGGATTTTAGATGAGGTGCGCCCGCGCGCAAATGGTAAGTACAGTGATCTCATTGAGTTTGTGAAGGATCGGCCTGGGCATGATCTCCGTTATGCGATTGATGCCTCAAAAATTGAGCGCGATCTTGGCTGGCGCCCAGAAGAAACCTTTGAAACTGGCATTCGCAAAACTATAGAGTGGTATCTTTCGAATGAAACTTGGTGGAAGCGTGTGCAAGACGGCTCCTACTCGCGCGAGCGCCTCGGCCTTTCTTAATTAAAACTATAGCTAGTCATTGGTGAAATTTTTAAATAAAATTTCGCTATGACTGTATCCTTGATTACTCTGCTATTATCGACACCTTTAATACCTAAAGTGGGGCGATCTAAATATATTTACATCCTCTTTTATTTCTTAGGTATATTTTTAGGATCAATTCACTTGATTTCAAACTACTTTACAGGAACCGGTTTAACTGAATCTGTTATTTATCATATTCAAGTGGGAGTAGGAGGGGCAGGTTTTATGGAGTACGTAGACCTTATCGTCATTTCTGTGCTCTATTTCGCCTTTTTCATAACCTTATTTTTTTTCCGCCACCGACTTCGTTTAAGTTTTTTGAATAATAGCACCAGACCTATCTTGCTATGGCTCTTTTTGCCAAGTGGTTTAATCTATAATCCAAGCTTGAACTTTATTTTTGATCGTATTTTAAAGTCAACTCATGTGTTGAATGTCTCAAATATTGACCACAAGGCAGGGTTTCAATCAGCATATGTGGTGATGGATAAAAAGGCGAAGATAAAAAAAAATATTCTGTATTTGTATCTAGAAAGTTTTGAGCAAACCTATTTGAATAACAATATTTTCCCCGAGCTCGCGCCAAATTTAAAAGAAATTAAAAAGAGCGCAACTAGTTTTACAAATTTGGTTCAAGTGCCTGGAACAGGTTGGACTATTGCAGGGATGGTCGCGTCTCAGTGCGGTATTCCTTTATTTTCTCCTTCCGGAGGAAATGATGCTGGAGCAATAGACGGCTTTTTACCAAGGGCAAGATGCTTGGGTGATGTTCTCAGCGAGCAAGGCTATGATCTCTCTTTTATTGGTGGAGCAAATTTAAATTTTGCGGGAAAAGGCAATTTTTATCAAACTCACCAGTTTGATAATATTCTAGGAAAAGAAGAATTAACCCAAAAATTAGCGGTGGGAAATTATCAGAGTAGTTGGGGCTTATATGATGATACAACCCTTGATTACGTACTTGAAAGCTTAGAGAAAAAAACAAATTCTAAAAAACCATTTGGTATTTTTGCTCTTACTTTAGACACACACCACCCAAATGGACATCCGTCAAGGAGTTGTCAAAATATCGCTTATAAAGACGGGAAAAATCCTATTCTCAATTCAGTGGCATGTACTGATCACCTAGTCGGTAAATTTATGAGCAACATCATGGAGAGAGGTTTAGATAAGGATTTGATCATCGTTATAAGCTCAGACCATCTCTCAATGCAGAATTCTGCTTCTTCTTTATTGGAAAAAGGCGATAGAAGAAACTTATTTTTTATTATTGATCAAAGCCTACCTGTCAGAGAGATTAGCACAAAGGGTAGCATGATCGATATCGCGGCAACGCTATCAGATGCAATTGGACTTAGTGATCAATTTGGCTTGGGAAGAAGTTTATTAAAAACTAAGTTCAATAAAGAGAGACACAAAATCGCTGACTCTATTTCTCACTGGAGACAAAATATCATTAAACTTTGGGACTTTCCTCTTTTTAAGCAGTTAAATGTGAATGGAGCGGAGAGTTTTTGGTTAAATGATAGAAAAATGAAATCCCCCTTTATTGTGCAAATAGAAAAAAATGGGAAGACCTCAGTAAAACTTGGATTGGGACGTGAGGAGATGATTTCAGAGATGCGAAAGGCTGAAGCCAGGGAGGAAAAATATATTGCTGCATCTCGTTGTGAACTGTTCAATAACAAGAGAAGATTCAAGAAAGATAAAGAGACTTGCCTATTTTTAAAGTCGCCGGGACACCAACTAAGAAAGGCTAAACTCTCTAAAGACTTTAAGGTTTCCATAAAGTCAGAGAATTTTGTTCGTCCGCTCAAATTAAATCTTTAAATATCGCCCAAATCTTCCTATTATTTAATCTTTCCAGGGGAGGAAACAGTGCGAGTTGCTTTAATAACGGGAATTACAGGCCAGGATGGATCCTATCTAGCTGAATTATTACTTGAAAAAGGCTACGAAGTTCATGGTATCAAAAGACGCTCCTCGATGTTCAATACAGATCGAATTGATCACTTATATCAAGATCAGCACGAAAAAGATGTAAGACTTCACCTTCATTATGGAGACCTTACCGACTCTTCTAATATCATCAGACTTGTTCAAGAAATTAAGCCCGATGAAATTTATAACTTGGCCGCACAATCTCACGTAAAAGTATCTTTTGAATCTCCCGAGTACACGGCGGACGTTGACGCTTTGGGCACGCTTAGAATTCTTGAAGCTGTTAGAATTTGTGGGCTAGAGAAAAAAACAAAAATTTATCAAGCTTCCACCAGTGAGCTCTACGGCCTCGTTCGTGAAACACCTCAAAAAGAGACAACACCATTTTACCCTCGGAGTCCTTATGCGTGCGCGAAGATGTATGGCTATTGGATTACGGTGAATTACAGGGAATCCTATGATATGTATGCATGTAACGGAATCCTGTTTAATCACGAGTCGCCGAATCGAGGTGAAACTTTTGTGACAAGAAAAATTACACGGGCGGCTTCAAAGATTGCTCTCGGGCTTCAAGATTGTCTTTATCTTGGAAACCTCGATGCTAAAAGAGACTGGGGGCATGCCAAGGATTACGTCGAGGCCATGTGGCTGATGCTTCAGCAAGAAACTCCTGAGGACTTTGTTATCGCAACGGGAACAACTGTGAGTGTTCGTGATTTTGTTGTGATGGCATTTAGTTATCTTGGAATTGAATTAGAGTTTCATGGTGCAGACGCTGATGAATATGCCGTTGTTAAAAAGTGTGAGCGAAAAGAATATCAGTTACCCATTGGTAAAAAAATTGTGTGCGTAGATCCTAGGTATTTTAGACCTGCTGAAGTTGAACTTCTTCAAGGGGATGCAACGAAGGCAAAAGAAAAACTTGGTTGGACTCCAAAACATCAGCTCAGTGACCTTGTGATTGATATGATGAAAAGTGATGTAGCTCTTTTTAAAAGAGATAAGTATCTGCTTGAAGGCGGCCACCAGGTGATGGAATATCATGAGTAAGCCTAAGAAAGACTCAAAAATTATTGTCTTTGGACCTCGTGGCTTAGTTGGTTCCGCGATTGTCAGAGAGCTTAAGCACCAGGGCTTTAGCAATATTTTGACTCCTGTCAGAGAAGAACTCGATCTTCTTGATCAAAGTGCTGTTTTTAATTATTTCAATTATGAGCAGCCCGAATATGTTTATATCGCTGCTGCGAAAGTTGGGGGAATTATCGCCAACAATACTTACCGCGGTGATTTCATTTACGAAAATTTAACCATTCAAAATAACATTTTTGGTGCCGCCCATAAGTATCCTGTTTCTGGGCTGATCTTTTTAGGTAGTAGCTGCATTTATCCAAAAAATTCGCCCCAGCCGATTAAGGAAGAATATCTGTTATCCTCTGAGCTTGAGCCAACAAACGAGCCGTATGCGATTGCAAAAATTGCGGGACTTAAAACCGCCCAAGCAATGAGGCAACAATACAAACATCCTTGGGTTTCTTTGATGCCAACAAATTTATATGGGCCAAATGATAATTATCATCCGGAAAATTCCCATGTTATTCCAGGAATGATCAGACGAATGCATGAAGCAAAGGTTCGTGGAGATAAAACCTTTACTGTATGGGGAACAGGTAAACCCAGGCGAGAATTTTTGTATGTGGATGATCTGGCAAAAATTTGCCTCCAAGTGATGGCAAATATTGAGAGTGCTCCTGACTGGATTAATGTTGGGACAGGGGTTGATATGTCAATTGCAAAACTTGCGGGCGTTATTCAAGAAGTGGTGGGTTTTAAGGGGGAACTTCTGTTTGATTCAAGTAGACCTGATGGAACTCCAAGAAAGTTGCTAGACGTCTCCACTATGAATGAAAAATATGGCGCAAGTTATACTGATTTCGTTGTTGGAATAAAATCATCCTATGAGGACTTTAAAAACCAGTATGCTAAAACAAGCACAGGAGTTATTTCAAAAAGTGAAACTCTCTAATGGATTAAAAAAATATTTTTTTAATACCAATTGGATGTTCCTTGAGCACATTATCAAAATAATTTCAGGCGTTTTTGTTGGAGCTTATGTCGCCAGGTATTTGGGAGTAGAGAGTTTTGGTCTATTTAGCTACGTGTTAGCGTGTTTTGTTATATTTGAATCCATTGGGAAATCTGGAATTGAAAATATTTTCATTAAACAATATATCGATAAAGATCAGAGCGAAGAAGTATTACGATCGTATCTGTTTTATCGTCTTTTAACTGGATTGCTGGTCTTTGTTTTGTTATTTAGTTACTCATTTTTTGCCTCGGATATGGCCATCTCCTATGGGTTAAAAATTCTCTCATTTGTTTTTTTATTTCAGCCATTAGAAATTTTTGAACATGTTTTTCAGGCGAGAGTTGAAATGAAAAAAATATCCTTGTTTAAGGGGTTTTTTACAGCAATCTTTGCCGTCGTTAAATTAATGGCCATTTATACGGCTTCTAATATAACGATCTTCTTTTTGATTTTTGGCCTGGAGAAGGTTTTTGTATTTTTGGGAGGGTTTTTATTTTATAAAAATAAAACAAGCCTTTTCCAAAAAAAATATAGCACGGGAATAAAAGAAATTTTTAATGAGTCACTCCCTCTACTACTCAGTAGTCTTGCGGTTATTTTGTATATGAGAATGGATCAATTGATGATAAAAAGCTTGCTTGGAGCGAAAGAGTTAGGGGTTTACTCTGTGGTTGTTCGGCTGACTGAGGTTTGGTTTTTTATCCCGCTAATTATTTCAAATTCGACTTTCCCGAGGCTTTTACAAAAAGAAACCTCTGAGCGTAATTATTTACTTAGCTCTCTAGTCCCCTGCCTGTTCATTATTTTGAACGTCCTTATTTTTAAGGACTTGGCCATTAGCTTTCTTTACGGTGAAGGATTTATAGAGGCCTCAAGCTTGCTACAGTTTCAAATCTTTTCATTAATACTTGTTTCAATAGGGATTTCTTATTCAAAAATTCTTGTCTCTCACTCTCTACAAAGGTTTACACTGTTCACCACCTTGTTTGGGGTCGGAGTAAATTTTATCTGCAACATGTTTCTCATACCAAGAATAGGGCTTGTTGGGGCCTCAATCTCGACCCTGATCTCATATTCAATTTCAGGCTACCTTGGTCTATTTATTTTTTCAAAAACTCGTCACCTTGTTTTACCAGGAAAAAGTTTTTCATGCGCAAGAGGGAAACATGTCTAATACATTAGATACTCCTATTTTATTTTTGATCTTTAACCGGCCGGATACGACGATGCAGGTTTTTTCTCAAATTAAAAAACAAAAACCTAAGTTTCTCTACTTGGCCTCAGATGGGGGGAGAGATAAACGAGAGCAATGTATTGTCGATGATGTACGCGATTATGTTTTGTCCCATATTGATTGGGACTGTGAAGTTATTAAACTTTTTCGGGACCATAATCTTGGTTGTAAACTGGCGGTTAGTGATGCCATTACCTGGTTTTTTGATCAAGAGGAATATGGAATTATCCTAGAGGATGATTGCCTGCCTTCGAACTCATTTTTTAATTTTTGCCAAGAGGGGTTGAGGGCTTTTCAAGATGACGAGACGAAATATCAAATTGCTGGATTTAACCACCTGGAAGAAGTTCGGGATGTTGAGAGTGATTATTTTATCTGTCCTAGTTTTTGCTCCATTTGGGGGTGGGCAAGCTGGAGAAGAGCATGGGAGAAGTATCATGTTTCACCAAGTTGGGACTCACGATTAGAGAATCGTAAAAGCAACGATGAAAGAATAATTGTTAAAGATCATAAAAAGAAAATAAAAGCTATTTCTAATGGTTTTGATACTTGGGATTATCAATGGGACTATGCGATTTTTAAGAATCGAGGTGAAATTGTATATCCCAAGAAAAGTTTAGTGAAAAATATTGGGATAGGGGAGAGCGGAACACATACAAAAAATACGGATGATCCTCTAAATAGAGTTTGTTCGCATGAGATGGAAAAAATATCATTTACGTCATTAAAAAATAATTATTCTAAAGATTTTTACCAATATCGATTAAATGAAATTAAGAAGACCTATTTTCATAATCGAGTAAAAAGAAAGCTCTCAAAGGTATTTGGTTATGAGCGCGTGTAAAGTTTGCAATAAGCCTTGGAAGCTTCTTTTCAAAAAAAATGTCTTAAATAAGTATGAAGCTGAGTATCGATATTGTGAACATTGCGAATTTGTTGGTATCTCAAATGTTCATTGGCTTGAAGAGGCCTATAGCGAAGCTATTAATAGTTGTGATACAGGCTTGATTGAGCGATGAAATCGCTGTTATTCGTTTTTGATCTTGATTAACATTAAGGCAACTTAACGGCTGGCAATG
This sequence comes from Bdellovibrionota bacterium, assembly GCA_030836365.1. Lineage (GTDB taxonomy): Bacteria > Bdellovibrionota > Bacteriovoracia > Bacteriovoracales > Bacteriovoracaceae > UBA1511. Next base: position 14,078 of record JAURQB010000196.1, read on the forward strand.
TTACATGAGCAATGTCACTTACGCGATTGTTTTCAAAGGGGAAATCATCGACGGATTTCAACCTATTTCCGTTAAGGCGCATATGGCGAAACTAC
>JAURQB010000197.1 GCA_030836365.1 Bdellovibrionota bacterium
AACACCTGGTTTTGGCGTTTTATCATTCACGCATTGGCCAAGGCTGCAGCAATCAAAACCTTTTCTCGTGCAGTCAAGTGTGGTGCTGCAGCTATTACCAAAAACTACATCACTCTCTGGAGTACTGTAGAGAGATAGTCCAAGATAGTGATCTTTGATTGCGTCAATGTCTTTGCCTTCTTTTGTTAGAATTTCAACTTCGGAACTTTTAATTGTGGTGTTAAAGCAATCCTCACAAACATCTGTCAGCTTATAGACAATTGATTGCCCAGAGTAATCAGTAAAAACTTTGGTAATAATTGATCCACCTTGGCAGTGGGACTTATTTAGAGTTTCATCATGCGGGGAGAGAGAGTAGTAATACTCAATCGTATTGTCGCTAAAGTTACGATAGGAATTAGGCGCGGCCGTGACGATAAGAACTTTTTTAAGAGAGTCTGAGTTAAATGAAATTAACAAACAGGCATTTGTATTTTTGTTATTGGTACTGATGTGGTTATTGATTTCTTTTCCACGAAAAAAAACTGTGTTGGCCGAGTTAATATCCAGTAAAAAATTATTAGATGCTTTGGTGCTGCCGTTTTGGAAGTAATTAATGGAGCTCGTTTGAGTTGAACTTGTCGGTGGAGTTTTTTCTGTTGTTTCTGTATTCGTGTTGGTGACGTTAGAAGAGGCCTGGCCAGATTGATTGACAGAGTTTTGTTCGGGGGACAGACAACTCTGTAGAATCAACCCGAAAGCCAGGCCTAAAATAAATTTTTGTATTAAATAGTTTTTGTTGCCGTCCATCTGCAAAAAGTCCATCCTTCTCAATACTTATCGGGTATTTAAGAAATGGGTTAAACAATATTAGGTATTTTAATAGAGGAGGCATTTAGGGAAAGTTTGGTTTTAAGGAGAGTTGGATAACGTGCTAAAAATACGTACTCAAAATGCGAGATTTATTAAAATATTTAACAAAAATAATCCAATTCTTGGAATACACTCCTGCCTCTGTGCCAATCATCCTTGCTAGGGCTGAATAAATTTAATTGTTTCGCCAAGGTTTTATAAACTCAATTGAAAGTTTAAGTTTTATAAACTCAATTGAAAGACCAAATCTTTATAAACTTAAATCTTTTTTCATTTGTTTGAACAAACTAATAAGCGCCCGTGAAGCAAATCTTTTTTTCATTTCATCACGATCAAAAATGGGTGGTATCTGATAAGTTTTTGAATGCCGTCCACTTGGCCCCTCAATCGCAATGGCCACCGTGCCAACCGGTTTTGCCTCACTACCACCAAGTGGGCCTGCGACCCCAGAGGTACTTACACTATAAGTCGTGCCCATTTGATTTCTTACCCCGGTTGCCATTTGCTCGGCAACTTCCAAGCTCACAGCACCAAAATGATCGAGGCCTTCTTGCGTCACTCCAAGGATATTTTTTTTTACACTATTGTCATAGCTAACGACACTGCCAAAAAATACTTGAGAGCTACCACTTACTTCTGTCAGTAAATGGGCCATCAAACCTCCAGTGCAACTTTCAGCGGTGGAGATGGTGATGTTATGTTGTTTTGCTAGCTCAATAATAAGCTCCCCAATATTTCCATTGCCCAAGTGCCAAACGTGATTTCTGATTGGATGAAGCTCTGGAAGTGTTGTTAATTTTTCTTTCATTTTAGTGGACGTCATTTTTAGATCACTAATAACGATATCAATCCCGCTCATGCGAGGGTAACTTGAAATATTGCCAAATTGCGAGAGCGTTTGCCAAAGAGTAGGACACTTTTTATTAAAAATTTGCTCTTCGGGAATACCATTGGTGCGAATGGTAAAATAGTTTCGAGCAGCATTGCTTTTGTTTTCTAATAGAGAGTTAAAGAAGTGATCAACCATAGATTGAAATTCTCGTGGAACTCCTGGAGCGCAAAGAAGTTGTTGATCCTTTTTTTTCAACAACAAACCTGGAGCGAGACCTTTGGGATTGAAATATGCCTGAACTCCTACCGGGATCATGTGATAGTTATTAAGTTCAGGAAACCATTCTAGAGATCGCCTTTGATAGTGCTCAAGTGCAAGTTTTCTCGCGTGAGGGGAGTCTTCTAGTTCAACGCCTAAGTATTCAGACAGCGCCGCTTTCGTGCGATCATCAATGGTTGGGCCTAGGCCTCCTGAGCAAATGGTGATATCATTTTCTTTTAGCGCCTGAGTAAATGATTTTTTAATCACTTCTATTTCATCTTGAATGACTTGGCATTCACCAAGCTTAAGTCCGAGGGCGCGAAGTTTTTCACCTAAATACAGCATGTTGCAGTCTTGAGTGTTGCCACTTAATAGTTCATCTCCAATGATAATAAGTCCAATTTTCAACGCTTTTCTCCAGTGTATTAAGTCTAGTGCCTATTGTGAGAGTGTTTCTTTTCCTATAAGGATATTTGATATGGGACAGAAATTACAATTTAAAATTCCATTTGATCAAGATGTGGAAACCTACTTGAAAAAAAACCACCCAAAGGTTGCTGATTACCGTCTGATCTCGAAGTCCCTAGACGCAAGAGGTGCCTCTCGCGGAAAGAAGCCAATTTGTCATTACTCTCTCGAAGTTATTGGAGCAAATGAGCACTTTGATGCGTTCACTGAATCTTTTACTAAAAAAGAATTTAATGGAAAGCCTCCTATCATTATTGGCGCAGGCCCGGCGGGTCTTTTTTGCGCGTTAAGGCTCGCTGAGTATGGAATTTCCTCCATTATTTTAGAGCGTGGTGCTCCGGCCAACGAGCGCATGAAGCATATCTCACGACATTGGCGCTATGGCGTTTTTGATCAAGAAAATAACGTCTGTTTTGGCGAAGGTGGTGCTGGACTTTTTAGTGATGGAAAGCTTATTACGAGAGTAAAGTCTCCTCATATTAATTATGTGATGAATAAGCTTGTTGATTTTGGTGCACCAGCAGAAGTGGCTTATGTTAGTAATCCTCATTTAGGTAGTAATAAAATTCGTGCGTTGATAAGTAAAATTACGGACTTCCTTCGAACAGCAGGACATGAAATTAGATATCAACAAAAAGTTGAAGGACTTCTTTATGAGGGGGGCACAGTCGTTGGTGTTGAGCTGCAAGATGGAAGTAAGCTTTATTCCGATCACGTCATTTTGGCCGCAGGCCACAGTGCTCATGAAATTTATCATCACCTTGAAAAAAATAATGTTGAAATGAAGCAAAAAGATTTTGCTGTTGGCGTGCGTATTGAGCATTTTCGTCGTGATATGGACAAGATGCAGTTTGGTGACTTTGCAGGCCATGAAAATCTTGGTACCGCCAGATATCGTTTAAGCTATCATGATCATGAACAAAACCGGGGGACTTATTCTTTTTGCATGTGTCCAGGTGGATATGTGCTCTCAAGTGGAACAGATGAGAACGGTATTGTGGTCAATGGGATGAGTAACTTTGCTCGAAATTCACCGTGGTCCAATGCGGCCTTAGTTGTCACTGTAAAAGCGGGACGAGATTTTAGTAAAGACAACCTTTTAAGTGGAATGGCCTTTCAGAAAAATATTGAAAAACATGCTTTTGAGCTTTCAAAAAAATATGCCAGTGGAAAAGAGGTACCATCGCAAACGATTGAACAATTTTTAAGCGGAAAAAATGCGGATGTAAAAAACCAAAAACATTCATGTCCATCGGGCGTCTTTTCTCAAAATCTAGAAGAGCTTCTTCCAGAATTTATCACCAAAGAGCTTAAAACGGCGCTCGGTGATTTTGATAAAAAAATAAAAGGCTTTAGTTCGACTCAAGGAGTACTGATGGCGCCGGAAACAAGAACCAGCGCACCTGTAAATATTCAACGAGATAAAAAAAGTTTGGTTTCAACCTCACACACGGGGCTTTATCCTTGCGGGGAAGGCGCAGGCCATGCAGGAGGGATCACCTCAGCGGCCGTTGATGGAATCAAGGTCGCCGAGAGTATTGTTCGACAGCTAAATTAATGACAAACTATGGCTTAATTGTTGCCGGAGCAGGAGAGCTGATCGGGCTAACTTTTTGTTTTGCCACGTAAAAACCTCTTACGTAACGTGAGTCACCACTGTTTTGTCCTTTTCCTGGAGGAGTTGTTCCATCAATGTTTTTCAAAACAATATTCGTATTAGAGTTATGAACAACAATTTTTAAATAATTAAAAACGCTAAACCCAGACTCAATAACCGTTACTCTTGGTACACTTGCTTTACCATTAACAATTTTTACTGGTGCAGATTTTTCAAGCACTCGGTTAATTCTTGGTGAATTATTTCCATAAGAAAAACCAGAAGCTCTTGCTGAAAGATAAAATGCTGTTACATATTTTCCTTCATAAGAACCGAGGTTAGTTACATTAATTCCTCTGACATTTACTGGGCCTCCTGCAAATGCACTTGTCGCGAGCAATGCTAGTAAACTTAGTAATAAACTTAATTTTTTCATCTCTTTTTCCTCTCTTTTTTTATAAAATCATTTTCATATATAAAACGATGTATCCATTTTTATTGTATTTTGCGCCAAGGTTCTTCAGGCTGATCCCGCCAAAAGTATTGGGGAGTGGGATTCCTTCATAAATTGTATAGTTCGCGTAATCTTTATTTAGATCAGTGAGCATTGCTCTTGCTGCTTTCTTAACGGCTTTTCTAAACATTTTGAAGCGAATGTATTTATTATTAATGTGAAGGGACTTCTCATAAAGTTTAGTCAATTTGAGATTATAAAGTCCGTTTTCTGCGAGCTCAATTTTTACACCTGCTTCAAAGCGCACGCGAATAGGGTTTCTAACCACTTTTGATTTAAAAAAACCTTGTACTCGATCTTCTATTTCTGCAACCATTCGCAGTTCTTTTTCATTCTTATTAACGTACACGTAAGGACAGTTTGAAACTTTTAATGGAGTACCTGTGCCAAAATCAACTTTTTTAAAGTATCCTCTCTTGCAACTTAATTTGATGAACTGATTAATTAAGTCAATGTTAACGACTGTTGCCACATCATGTTCGAGCTCATTATTAGTGTAGACCTCACTCGGATATTCTTTTTTAGGTTGAAAAAACTGACGGTACCTACTGTTGTTCTCAGATAGTCCATCTTCCATAAAAGTACCAATGGAAATTTTGAGGTGATCATCTTGAACGGAGATGTTTTTAAACTTTAGTCCCATCACGTATGCATTAGGAAAATACAAATCTTCAAACTCACCGGAGTTGATAATTCGCTCAATTTCTTCGTCTGGAGCAAAAAATGGTTCAAAAGAAATCATGTCTAAATAACCTGACTTGAACCTGTCGTTTAAGTAGCTCTCGATAACTTCAGGTGTATTTTCTGAAATATGATCATATAAGCTTTCTTGTAGTCCTTTAATTAGATTAGGAATTTGTTTTTTTATTTCTTTTTCAACTCTGTCTGCCCGTAGAGTTGCTCTTCTTCCATTTATTGAAATACTGACAGAGGGCATTGTTAACGGAGCATTCCATCCTGCGATAAGATTTAATTCATCAATATTGGTTTCTATATTTCCAACTTTAAATTTGAGGTCGCCGTCACGTATTGGATCTGGGGAAACTAACTGTTCAACGGACCCGTTAAAAGTTTCGATCTCAATTGGAATTTCGACTTTTAAGTTGGGAGAATTATTTTGATCAAGGTTGATAAAAATTTGATCACCACCAACTTGCTCGATGAACTCATGTTTGAGATCTTCAATTTTTAAAGATCTTAAATTCAACGATAATCGATCTGCTTCAATTTTTACTGTTGCGATAATTTTATTTTTAACCTCTGGGTCTTGATGGATTTCGAGTCCAAAGTTTTTCCAGTTGGCCGATAAATCAATACCATCTACTTTTAGATTAAAGTCATGAGTATTTCTGATTCTGATTCCCTGAAAAAATTTGCGAAAGTAGTATCTAATTTTTTTTATGCTAGATAATGTTTTAGGGTTAGAGATCATCTGATCAAGGGTTTTTTCCCCGGTCTGTTGTGTGAATTCATGAGAATAGTATGCAGATGGAGAAAATCCATTAAGTTCCAATACTGTATCTATATTGTGCTCAAAAAAACCTAAAATTTTGGGAGATAAGAAAACATCAATGCCTGGATTTATGTTGTAATCAAAACGATAGACAGGAGGAAGTAGAAATTCCCTCGGGGTTTCTGTGAGCACCTCAGTAATGATGCCGTCATTGGCCAGGGAGACTCTTAAATTTAGACCACAAACACAAAGAAAAATGATTGCTATTCGAGCAGCAACAAATCTTAAATTTTGTAATGTGAGTAACAAATCCATGGACGAACTTCCCTCTTATTAATACCATGCTCACCGTAGCATTGTTGCGGTGCAAAATGAAGGCGTGTTGTAAAATTTACATTACTAACTTATTGAAAATAGATGAAAATCTGGGCCACTTTTTGGATGGTGAAAGTCGCTAAGCAAGAGAGCTGAATTTCTAAGTTCTTGAAATAAGATAACTTTTGGGTGAATGGAGTACTCAAAATCAGGTTTAGCGAACTGAATAGAGTAAAAAGTAGGGCCAAGGTTGACCTCTGTAACGATAATTTTTTTCGTTTCTCTGATTGGGGAGCGGTAATGGGTGAAGTGAAAAGCGTTCCATTTTGCTTGATTGGGGGAAAAATTAAGTTCTATATATTCTTGGTTATTTTTATTTTTGATAAAGAACTCAAAACAAGAATACTCCCAAAGTCCAACTTCTCGAGTGAGCTCGTTTGGGTCTATTTTTTTTAAATCATGGGATTGGCCGATAAATGTTAAAGTGGAAGGCCACTGAAAAGTAAGGCGACAGGTATTATTTTTTGCTTCAAAAACGGCCTTCATCTCCGGATAAATTAAATTATCCGGAGAGTAAAAGACAAATAGTTGATTCATTTACTTGTTAGTGAGCTTATTTAAAAAATCAATTGGTAAAGGAAAGAATGTTGTTGATGTTCCTTCTCCGGAGCTAATTTCTTTCATCGTATCAAGATATCTCAACACAATTGCATTTTGGTTTTCATCTAAAATTTTAGCTGCGTCGGTCAAAATTTTTGAGGCATCAAATTCACCTTGGGCCGAAATAACTTTCGCTCTTTTTTCTCTTTCCGCTTCCGCTTGTTTGGCCATCGCACGTTGCATTTCCATCGGAAGGTCAATTGCTTTAACTTCAACGGCCGTTACTTTGATTCCCCAAGGTTCAGTTTGCTCATCAATTATTTTTTGAAGCTCGGTGTTGATGTTATCTCTGCCGCCTAGAATTTCATCAAGCTCAAAGCGCCCGATAACACTTCTCAGAGTTGTCTGAGCAATTTGGCTGGTGGCGTGGTAATAATTCTCAACGGCAATGATACTTTTTTCAGGATTTTCTACTTTAAAGTAAACAACTCCATTAACTTTTAGGGTAACGTTGTCTCGAGTAATGATGTCTTGAGAGGGAATATCCATAGTGACAATTCTCAAATCTACCTTGGACATTTTTTCTAAACCAGGTATAAGAAAAATAATTCCAGGCCCCACTTTTCTGGAGAATTTTCCCAGGAAAAAGACAACACCTCGTTCGTACTCATTTAGGATTTTGATTGCATTAAAAAGTAGGATCCCCAAAAGGATAATAAAAGGTAAAAATAATTGAAACATCTATAACCTCAGTTTTGATAAGACTTAATTACGTAGGCCATATTATCCTCATCTTTTTTCTCAATGGCCACTTTCTCTTGTAATTTGAATTCTTCGTTTGAAAAGGCCCGCCAAATAGCTCCTTTTACTTTGATTTGATATTGGTATTGATGCTCGCCAGATGGATGATCTAAAATTTTAATAATTGTTCCAAATCCAGGTAGCGTATCATTAAAATTACGAGATAATTGTTTGCGGCTCTTGAGAAAGATAAAGGTGATAAAACCCATAAAGACAACAATGGCCCCGGTAACAGAAAAAATCACTCCTTTTGATAATTCAAAATAGGCATCATTGGTTCGAAATAAAAATAAACTTCCTGTTATCAATGCTGCTAGCCCTGCAAGAGAGAGGAGTCCAAAAGAGGTGACATAAATTTCTAGAAAAAACAAAGCGAACGATAGGAGAATCAAACCTAGGCCACCCATATTAAGAGGAATTACCTGGAAGCTTACACCGGCAAGAATGAGACAAAGTGCACCTGCGCCGCCGGCAATAAAGCCCCCCGGTGCTTGCAGTTCAAAATAAATGAGTGCCGCACCAAGAAGAAAAAGAAGATAGGCAAGCTCTGGAGACGCCAAAAAGTTAAGAATTTTTTGGCCAAAATCCATTTCAATCAATTCAATTTTGAGAGCACTAGTATCAAGCGTTACCGCTTTTCCATTGAGAATAATTTGTTGGCCATTGAGCTTTTGGGTGAGCTCATCAATGGAGTTAATTATTTTATCGGAAATCTCGAGTTCAATCGCTTCATTTGCTCCGTAGCTTTTTGCCTTGGAGACCATTTCATCAAAGTGGCTTATTTTTTTTCCGCGTGCCTCTCGTAAGCTCGTGACTAATGCCACGAGGTCATTAATCGCTTTGTCCCTCGAGTCCTTAGGTAAATCTTTTTGCATCGTGATAGGAGTTGCCGCGCCAATATTTGTCCCTGGAAACATGAGAAGCTGATGACCTGCTGCACTTAATATCGCTCCCGCAGAGGTGGCCGAAGCCCCTTCTGGCCCGACTACGGCAATAAAAGGAACATTTGTTTTTCCAATTTCCGTGATCATGGATTTCGTAACAGAAACCAGGCCGCCCGGGGTATTAATTTGAATGAGAATGCCGCTGTCAGTACGCGCATTTACTTTTTTTATCACCTCTCGCAAATGACTCAGTGTAGCGGGATTAATCGTTTGCTCAATGTTCATTTGATAAAGCTTGTTGAGAGATAAAGTGGGTAGGGTTAATTGGGGACTATTGGCGTGTGCTTGATTGGTGATAAGTGGCAACACTATCAGACTAAATAGTAAAAATATCTGGACGAAGTGGGGGATGTTTCTCATAATCGGCACCTTTAAAAAGTTACTTTATTAGGATTATCAATTTTGACTCAGCATAAAATTATTATTGGCAATATTGTATCACCCATAGATGATCATCAAGCGAATTATTTTAGACAAGGATGTATGCTCTTAGAGTTAGAGAAAAACTCTAATGTTTATTTAATAAAAGAGCATTTTAATTTAAACGAACTCAAGCAAAAAATGCGTGAGTATAAAAATTGTGAACTTTTAGATTTTTCGGGCAAGTTAATTATCCCCAGCTTTTGTGACACTCACTTTCATTGGGTTCAAGATGATGTCAGGGAGATGAACAAAGATAATCTTTTGGATTGGCTAAAAAATCATACATGGCCTAATGAGGCGAAGTTTGCAGATGAGCAATACACAAAAAATAAGTCAGTTGAGTTTGCTAAGTCGCTTATTAAAGCGGGGACATTAACCGGGGCCGTTTACGGTTCAATTCATCAGCACTCGGTTGACTATGCTCTTGAAAGTTTTCCTGGAGATTTTATTGCTGGGAACGTTTTAATGACGATGAATTCCCCGGATGATTTATTACAAAAACAACAAGAGGCGATTGAGCTCGTTTCTAAATTGAGTTCAAAATATAAAAACCGCTACGCCGTGACTCCTCGGTTTGCCATTACGACACATCCTGAAGTGATGACAGAAACCGCCAAGCTTGCGCATGCTAGTGACTCATTTATTCAAACCCATTTGTGTGAGACGACTCAAGAAATTGAAGTGGTGATGGATATCTACTCTAAACTTCCAGGGTTTGAGAAAGTTAAAACATATACAGAGGTTTATGAAAAATGTGGTCTGCTTGGCCCAAAAAGTATTTTTGGACATGGAATACACTTAACTGATGATGAGTTAATAATGCTAAAAAGCTCTTCAAGCTCTATTGCTCATTGCCCGAGCTCCAACGCGCCTGTTGCCAGACGTGGACTTGGCTCTGGACTTTTTGATTTAGATGTAATCAATAAACACAATATTTCGTGGTCTCTTGCTTCGGATATCGGTGCTGGGCCGTATCTTTCGATGATTGATGTGATGAATTCATTTGTTCATCAGCATCAAAAAGCTGGCCGATCTTACGTGAGTTGGGTGATGGCGTTGTATCGTTCAACGTATGCCGGAGAGCGTATTTGTGGCAATCATCAGCGACGAGGAAAACTCGAAGTAGGCAAGGAAGCAAATTTTCTTGTTATTGATACGGAAAGGATTGAATCGAGCTGGGATGTAGAAAGGGCGCTAAAAAACTGCTTCGAGGTTAATGAAGACCTGCGGTTTACATTGGATCAAAAAGTTTCGGCCGTATTTTGGCAAGGTAATAAGGTTAGCTAGTCACGATCACGCTAAAAATAAATCAATCGACTTTTAATTATTAGTGGGTCCAACTATTTAATATTCCATACGAATAAATAAATTTAAGTCAACATTTTCTCTCAGAGGTGAAGAAAATTCCTTTAATTTTCTTACTTGAAAATTTTCCGTTATTTGGCATTATTTACTTAAACAATGATTGTTAACTTAACGAGTAGCAAACTTTGTTACTCAAGTAATCTAGGAAGGTTTATGAGCGAGCAAAAGAAAAGATGTTTTAGCCACATTGCTAAATTGATCAGAGAGAAAAGGGTTAATCACCCAAAGAATTATTCACAGTCCGAACTGTCACAAATGCTTGGTTACAAAAATGGCCAATTCATTAGTAATGTTGAAAGAGCACTTTGTAATGTTCCTCTTAAAATGTTACCGAAAGTTTCTCAAATTTTAGATATCACACCAGCTGATCTAAAAAGTGCGATGCTAGAAGATCATCAGCAAACTTTAGAGAATTATTTAAATTACTCTGAAGAGGTAACAGTGACTTCTTACAATACGCCAAGTGGAAGTACTTCAGAGGAAGAAACTTCTAATACCACGACAATTTCTCAAGTTCCTCCTGCACCACTTGCAGCGAAAGCTTATTAATTTGTTTAAATGGCGCTTGCGCCTAAGTTAGAGACCTTTGTAGGAACGGTAATCATCCATCGTTCCTACAGACTCTTCTTCATCCTCTTGGTATTCATCTTTCGCTAGGTCCTGTTGGCGAATATAGTGGGGGTCCCTAATTTCTTCATCAACAACTTCATTTACTCCAATAGGCGAAAGTTTATTGTTCGTTGAATAGGTAAGGTCTTGCTTATTTTTTAGTCCACTAATGAGGGATTTTTGCTCCTCTGTTAGTTTGCTCTCCCAAATTCTAAGCTCCTCAATAGAGCGCTCAAAATTTCTTCTTAACTTAGCGACTCGATTTGGGTCCTGGTGATGAAAATCGTCATAATATTTACGTCTGGCAATTTGAAGTTTCTCTATTTGAACGTAATAGGATTTGATCAGTTTATCAGGCGAGGAGTTTTTCGTCGGTGCGTGACTTTGAGCGTTGGAGTGTTTGCTGCTGTTTGATTGTCGGTTTCTATTTCTGTTGCGGTTTCGATTTCTATTCCGATTCCCACCGCCAGTCGAATTACTATTACTATTTGATTTGTTATTTTGAGGTCTGTTCATCAGCCAATGATGCGAATCATTACTCATTAAGTCAATATTGAAAATTGTTTGCAGCATGCTTTTATGATAAGATTGCCGAGATTTTTAACTCGGAGGAACAAAATGGCAAAAAATAGAGTCAAGGTTGCAGTTACTGGAGCAGCAGGACAAATTGGTTACGCTCTTTTATTTAGAATCGCGTCTGGTCAGATGTTTGGGCCAAATACAGAAGTAGAACTTCAATTACTTGAGCTTGAACAAGCGATGGGAGCGCTTGAGGGTGTGGCCATGGAGTTAGACGATTGTGCATTTCCACTACTTAAAAAAATTACTTGTTCTTATAAATTAGAAGAAGCTTTTAATGATGTAAATTGGGCCATTCTCGTTGGTAGTGTTCCTCGTAAAGCAGGAATGGAAAGAGCTGATTTACTAAAAATTAATGGTGGTATTTTTACTCAACAAGGAAAAGCGATTAACGATCACGCAGCGAAAGATGTTCGCGTTTTTGTCGTTGGAAATCCATGTAACACAAATTGTTTAATCGCGATGAATAGCGCTCCAGATATTCCAAACGATCGATTTTTCGCGATGACAACTCTTGATGAAAATAGAGCAATTACTCAAATCGCTAAAAAAGCTGGCGTTGGCGTCGAGGAAGTTCAAAATTTAACAATTTGGGGAAATCACTCTGCCACTCAATACCCAGACTATCAGAATGCAAAAATTAAGGGACTACCACTTCTTGAAACTCTTAATGACGAACCTTGGCTTCAAGGAGAGTTTTTATCAACTGTTCAACAAAGAGGAGCGGCCATCATTAAAGCACGTGGGGCGAGCTCTGCAGCAAGTGCGGCTAATGCCGTTGTTGATGGAATTAATCGACTTGTGAATGACACTCCTGCTGGTGAATCGTATTCAATGTGTTTAAGTGCAAATGGTGAATATGGTGTTGATGTAGGACTTATTTTTTCTTTCGCTTGTCGAACTGAAGGTGGAAAAGTTGTTGTCGTTGAAGGAATTGAGCAACAAGCTTATGGAACTGAAAAATTTCAAACAACTCTTAATGAATTAAGAAGCGAGAGAGATACAGTTAAAGAGCTTGGGCTTATTTAAAATTTTTTAATTTTCGTTTTAAAGAAAGGGGGACAATGTCCCCCTTTTTTATTAGCGCCTGTCGTATCTACTATGCAAAACATCAATCTTGTCATCAAGAGATTGATAGTTTGGTGCATAACTTACTCTTCCTTGAGAAATTACTTTAGAAGAACAAGCACTAATTAAAATTGCAAACCCAATTAAAAGTAGTTTTTGCAAAATCAGATCATTCATCAGAGCCTCCTTGTTCTGAGTTAATCTTGGTTTTATGTATGCTATTTTCGTGCCAAAAAATAAGGTAACATTTCTTTATTTTTGGTTCTCTTTTGACACCTACATCATAAGTGGGAAGATGCCTTTGGGGCCAATTTGCGTTTTTTAATAGCATAAGATCCTCCTCGAGCGCTTAGTAGTTTAATAAATCAGTCAGCTTTTCTTCCACTTGATTTTCTAATTCAGAAATATATTTTGATTGAGGGCGATAGTGATCTAAAAAAATAAAATCTGTTCCAAAATCTTGATGAACGAGATCATCAAAATCAAAAAATGTAACCTTTCTCTCTTTACTGACGTTTTTGATGATGCTGTTGATGATGTAATTTGAATGATCTTGAAGACAATCAAAAGCATGAGCGAGTCGGTAATTAAAAAGCGCATTTTTAACTCGACCTATACTCTCGTTGAATTTAGCAAAAAGGTAAAAACTTTTTGCATTACCCACACTACCTTTAGTTAAGTTTTTGGCGATATTAAAATATTTTTTTGTTTGCTTATTTTCAAGAGCTTTACTTAGCGTCACCTGATAATCAATAATTGATTCAGAGGTGGAATTGTCACAGACGTATTTCGGCGGCCGTGTTACTTTTGTGGGAACAGTAAAGGTGATAAATGAGCTGCCATTAAATTTGATTGTATTTATCATTTCCCTAAAAATATTAGAAAATAATAAATACTGCGTTTCATATACTTTTTGTGCTAATGCACCATTAGTTCTGGCCAACATACCAAGCATCGAGCGTTGAGGTTTTGGTTTCTTCTCGAGTTCAATATCATATGTCGGAATATAAATAAATTGGCCGATGATTTCAGATAGCATGATGATACTTTTCCATTTTGGATTGTTATAAATCTTAAAATTACTTTTAAGTGCTCTTAAGTCTCGCTGATCAAAAATTTGTTCGTAAAACTCGCTTGAACCACCAAAATACAAAATAATTGGGGGACTTTTCTTTAAGGATTTTATTTTGTGATATGTGCGATGAACGCCTTCATTGGGTCTCGTCCAATCATATATTTTTACTTGGTCGTCGAACATCATGGATACGTTTTTAAAAATCCTGGCGAGTGCTGGTTTGAAGATTTCTGCTGATTGGTCTCCAATGATTAAAATTTGAGACTGCGACGCTTGATCAGACTCGGTCTGATTAACTTTGGGTAAATGATAGGAAATAGGAATCAACTTGGGAGTGGAAAGTGATAATACAGAATAGGCGTAACCTACTAAAATAAGGAAGCCTGCAATAATTAAATATTGAAAAATTTTACCCATTTTTGCGCCATTTAAATCTTCTCTTTATTGTAGCTGATTATTCTGATAAAGGTACGACCGGAAAACAATGCATTAACTTATTAAAGGTACGCTAATTGTGAATGATCAATGGAACCCCGAACTTCTCGCACCGGCCGGCAGCTTGGAAAAGCTTAAAGTCGCCGTTCTTTATGGGGCAGATGCTGTATATTGTGGTGGCCAAGAATTCGGACTTCGAACAGCTGCGGAAAACTTTACTCTACCAGAGCTTGAAGAAGGGGTAGGATTTGCCCACGCTCATGGAGCAAAGGTTTTTGTTGTTTTAAATGGTTTTCTTCATGATAAAGACCTTGTGAGTTTACCTGAATTTGTCACCAAGCTTGATGAGTTAAAAATTGATGCTGTCATTGTTTCTGATTTAGGTGTTATCGAAACGGTCAAAAAATACTCCAAAATTCCCGTTCATCTCAGTACCCAAGCAAGTTGCCTTAATATTGAAGCCGCAAAAATGTGGAAAGAGTTAGGCGTGGAGCGAGTCGTTTTAGGTCGAGAGTCAACTATTGATGAAGCCTCACGGATAAAAAAAGAAACAGGCTTAGAAGTCGAGATGTTTGTTCATGGCTCGATGTGTATGGCGTATTCTGGCAACTGCGTGATCAGCAACTATACCAGTGGGCGAGATAGTAATCGCGGAGGCTGTGCCCATAGTTGTCGTTTTGAGTATAAATTAGAAACGGAAAACGGCCCTGTAAATTCATATTTTATGAGTTCAAAAGATTTAAATGGAATGGAGTTACTTCCTGCTTTCTTAGACGCTCAAATTGATAGCCTTAAAGTTGAAGGAAGAATGAAAGGCCATCTTTATGCGGCCACGATTTCGGTTAACTACGCGCGCGCACTTAATGAATATCGCCAGCATAAAAAAGTAAGCCCTGAGACATTAAAAGTTCTTGGTGAGGAGCTACAAAAAATTTCTCACCGTGATTACACAACGGCGAGTCTGGTGAATCCTGCGGGCCCTGATAGTGTATATGAGGACCGTGAAAATGCGCAGGGAGAGTACGCCGCGGTAGGTGTCGTTGTTGATTCGGTCAAAAACGATTCTGTTGTTATTGAAATAAAAAAAGCATTTAACAAAAATGATGTACTTGAATTTATGCTCTTTAATGGGGAAGTTGTCGAAGTCAAAGCATTTGAGATTTACAACCTGAATGAAAGTGAGGAATACGATAAAACAAATCCAGGGACATTGGTAAAAGTAAAAACGGCGTTCAATTTTCCAGAATACACGCTTGTGCGAAGAAAACTGGAGGCGTTGTCATGAAGTCTGTTTTGTTTTTAAAAAATATCTCTGAACTAGATCTTCTTCAAAATATTTCTCTGGAACACGAAATTATTATTTCACCAAAAGGGATATCTCGCTTGGGTGAGCTAAGCCTTGATGAATCTAATCAGGCGCTAAAAAGATGCCACGAGTTAGGCCTTAACACACTTATTGAGTGGGATATTTTGATGACTGAAAACGACTTTCAAAAAAGTCGTTCCTATTTTTCTCAACTTCATGTTCACCTGGCCGATGCTGTTCGCGTGCAAGATATTGGTGCCTATCGATTTCTTATTGGAGAAAGTGAAGTTGATATTCATCTGATTATTGAGAGTGGAAATCATAATCTCGTCGCTATTAAAAAGTGGGAAGAGTTAGGGGGGGAGCGATTAAAGCGAATCGTTTTAGGACTTGAGTTACCAAAAAGTATTCTGAACAAATACACGCAAGAGATTAATGTTCCTTGTGAATTACAAGTTCTTGGAAAAATTTTATTATTTTATTCTCCGCGATCATTACTTTCAAGGCCTTTGAGCTCATCCTCTCAAGAGAGGGCACTTCAAGTTAGCGCCTCAAGTGAGGAGACACCACACAAAGGTTTTTGTGTTTTAGAAAACAATCATGGCACCTATATGTTTCTACCAAAAGATCAATATCTATTGGATTCTTATGATGAATTATTGCAGACGGGAATTAAGTATATTCGACTTGATCACCGATTTCTAGAAGGTGAGTATTCAATTACCGACATGGCAACCTTGATTGAGAATGGAAACACCCAACTTTGGGACGAATTTAAAAATAACTATGGGGCGAAATTTATTCGGGGCTATTTTAACGTCAACAAAAGTGATGCAATTTTTCCAAAATTAAAAAATCATCGAACCAATAAAAAGACGGACTCCTATATTGGGAAAGTTGTCGATGTAAAAAAAGAGCAATACCTGGCCGTCAATGTTTTTAAAAAAACATCGCGTAAACTTGAAGTCGGAGACTCAATTGAAATTTCTTCTCCTGATGGAAAAGTGAAAAGAATTGAAGTGCGTTCGATTAAAAATATTGCGCTAGAAAATATTTCTCAAGTGTCCAATGAACAAATCATTTTGATTGCTCACGTTGGGGGCATCAGCGTTAAGTCGCAGGTTCATTTTTTATAAGCAAGATAAACTTAACCGCAAGACCGCCGTTTTTAAACCGAAGGACCTCTTGTTGATAATTGTTCATTTTTATTTTTAAGGGAACCTCATCAGGAACAATCATTCCAATTGCTTTTGCATCCATTGAGGCCATATCCCCAATCACATTTTGATAAAAATCAACACGCTCGCCAATTATTTTAATTCGCTTTCCGTAAGGAGGATTAAAAACAAAGACAGCATTTTTGGGAAGATCTTGTATTACTTTTTTATAACTTTTAGAGATGAATGAAACGTTTTCTAGCTCTAGTCTTTTGTCGCTAAAAAATTGATTTTGATCGATTCCGATGAATTCGCTAAAAATATTTCTCGAGGTATTTTGACAAACCTTTTGAAATTCAACTTTTGTTGCTGGAATATAATGAGCGCTGAGATTCTTGTTCGTATTGGGTGTCTTTAAGCGTGCCGCTTCAAAAATGAATGTTCCGGAGCCACACATAGGGTCAATAAAAGTAAGTTTTTTTTCCGGTTCCGTTGATGTCGACGCTTGGTCGATATTTAATTTTGATAAAGTCCATTGGATGAGTCCACTGGCAAGATTTTCTCTTATCGGTGCAATCGCACCTTGGTTTTTATTTTCTCTCTGATAAAGGGGACTGCCGCATAAATCTATCGATACCTGGCAGAGGTCTTCTTCAATGTGAAAATATATTTTTTGAATGGCCGCTGAATCAGAAATTTTTTTCCGGGGATTTCCCTTTAACCATTCCCCAATTGCTTTCTCGATTGAGTCTTTTGCTCGCCCGGAATGAATGAGCCTAGATTTTCGAAGGGTCACCAGTATATCGATTTGATCCGCACGATAAAGATAAGGGCCCCAATTGAATTTTTTTACTTTATTATAAAGTTTTGGAAAATCTCGAACCTTGAAGCTTGTCAGTCGGAGAAGTACCCTTGTTGCAACTTTTAAATAGGGAATAATCGTGACAAAGTGGCGGTCATTAGTTTGAACCTCAATTCCACCTTTCAGCTTTTTGCTTTCTAATACGTTCAGATTGAGCTCACTGGCCGTTGTGATCAATTCTTGATGCTGAATTTCTTCAAACCCAATAGGACAAACAATAAAAAATTCAAAAGGATGAGGAGCTGCATTCATTTTTAATTAACCAATTTTAAGATGATGTTGGTTTAATAGGCTTCTCTTACATGGTCAATGATAAGCTTGAGGCCGATAATAATTTCAATTTCTTGCCTCGCTAAAAAAAATAGCTTAGAAAAAGCCTAGAGGTATTTATGACAAGATTTGGCAAGCTAACACTTATTCCCACTCCGATTGATAGCGAGAGTAAGCTCAATATTGAAGCATTAGAATTGTTGAGGTCTGCTGCGGCGGCGCCAGAACAAAATTTATTTCTCGTTGAGGATCCCAAGCCGGCGAGACGGCGGTGGCTTCACTTTGGTTTACCAAGAGAGACGATTAACGAGTTCATCTACTTCAATGAGCAGACTTCAAATAATGTAATCAGTGATATTTTAATTGGGCTTAAGTCTGGTAAAAATGCTTTTTTAATGAGTGATGCTGGGCTTCCGGCCTTCTGTGATCCGGGGGTAAATCTAATTGATCGTTGTCACCTGAACAACATTACAGTTACTTGCACGCCATTTTTTAACTCTATTTCACTCGCACTCGCCTTAAGTGGTTTTAACCATGACCAGTTTACTTTTTTTGGGTTTGCTGAAAGAAAATCAGCTCAGCGAGAAGAATTTCTCAAAAACGTGATGATGCATGAAAAAACGAGCATCCTAATGGATACGCCCTATCGCCTGCGTAGCTTGCTGGAGTCCATGCTAAGTATTGAAAAAAACATGGGAAAAAAACGGGAGTATCTACTCGCGATGGAGCTAGGGAAAAAGAACGAGAAATTATTGCGTGGTTCAATAAAAAGTATTGTGAATAATCTACCCAGTGAGGGTAAGCCAGAGTTCATTTTAGTTATACGCGGCCTATGTCCTTGAATTGTTGAGTCTTTAAGCATGACCTAACGCATTTATTGTGTTATCAAAATCTAATGGACGAGTATCAAAACAAACACATTCCTAACGGAAGTCAGGATTCAAGCATTCGCGAAAAAGAGTCTTCGGACCCAACGGCAGCGGGCCGCAAAAATGATCATATTGCGCTTGCCCAGCAATCGGCCATTGCCTCAGCTGCATTAGATGATCGTTTTCATTATGAGCCGCTACTTTCAGCTCATCCTTCAGCTTCACAATCTCTTGCTCAAAACTTTCTAGGTAAAAAAATATCTGCACCAATTTGGATCAGTTCAATGACTGGGGGAAGTGAGCGGGCGTATTCGCTCAACCGAGTTTTAGCAAAAATGGCCAATACCTTTGGTCTTGGGATGGGACTTGGCAGTTGTCGTTGCTTAATGGAAAACTCAGATCGTTTTGAAGATTTTAACCTTCGAGAAATCCTCGGTGATGATCTTCCTTTTTTTGCAAATATCGGAATCGCTCAATTAGAAACTCTTGTTGGAGATAAAAAGACGCGTGAGTTTTTCCTTTCTCAATTAAGTGCGCTTCAAGTAGATGGACTTATTATTCACGTTAATCCTCTTCAAGAATGGCTTCAACCGGAAGGTGATCGTTTTTCAATGACTCCACTCGAGACAATAAAGAGATTTATCGACCTCATGGGTGAAATGAAAATCGTTGTGAAAGAGGTTGGGCAGGGTTTTGGCCCAAGATCAATGCAAGAGCTTGTCAATTTACCGATCTCAGGAATTGAGTTTGCCGCTTTTGGTGGAACAAATTTTTCTCGATTGGAAATGCTAAGAGGCAAGGGGAGTAATCATCAAGATCCACTGTCCTATGTTGGGCATCACGTTGAAGAGATGATTCGTTTTTTTAATACCTGCACCTCAGGTAACACCGAGAAAGATATCATTATCAGTGGTGGGGTTTCAAATTTTCTTGATGGCCACTTTTATCAACAAACACTCAAGGCGAACTCGGTCATCGGAATGGCCGGCGCCGTTTTAAAATATGCGCTTGAAGGTGAGGACTCTCTTCACCATTTTATGCAACAGCAGATTGAAGGATTTAAATTTGCCTCTCAATTTTTAACCGTAAAAAAGGAAAGAGAACTGTGAAAAAGTTATCGCCGATTTCAGGTTTTAGTAAACTATCCAAAAAAGAAAAAATTGATTTTCTAAAAAATCACCTCGTGACCGATATGGATGCAAAAACTCTGGAAAGTTTTTGGCACGCCAACCCTGACTTACAAAAAATCCTTGATGAATTTAGTGAAAATACAATTACGAACTTTCCTCTACCGATGGGACTTGTTCCTAATCTAATGATCAACAAGCAACTTTATTGTGTGCCGATGGTTATTGAAGAAAGTTCAGTAGTTGCTGCCTGCGCTAATAGTGCCAAGTTTTGGTTGAACAGAGGTGGATACAAAACAGAAGTCATTGGAACGTCCAAAATTGGGCATGTTCATTTTAAAATGCAAACTACGGCAGATGAATTAAACGAATTCTTTCATGATAATAAAGATAAACTTCTTAACTCTACTCTACCAATAACAGAGAAAATGGAAAAACGAGGTGGTGGAATTCGTTCACTTCGATTAGTCGATAAAACAAAAGAGTTAGAAAATTATTACCAGCTAGAACTTGAGGTTGAAACTTGTGATGCGATGGGGGCGAATTTCATCAATTCAATTTTAGAGCATATTGGTAAGCACTTTGGTGTTCTTTTAGAAGGCAGTCAGGTTGGCGGCAGGGAGTCTTATGAAGTGATCATGGCGATCCTATCCAATTATACTCCTAACTGTATTGTTCGAGCGCAAGTCAGCTGCTCTGTCGAAGATCTTAACGACCCAAGCCTGGGAATGAGCGGTGAGGATTTTGCTCGCCGGATAAAAACAGCTGTTGATATCGCCCGTGCAGATACTTACCGTGCGACAACTCATAATAAAGGTATTTTTAATGGAGTAGACGCTGTCATTCTTGCGACAGGGAATGATTTTCGTGCAGTAGAGGCCTGTGGCCACACTTATGCGGCCAGAGATGGGGTTTATCGTGGATTAACTCGATGTGATATTCGTGACGGTGAATTTAAATTTTGGATTGACCTACCATTGGCCGTTGGAACGGTTGGAGGGTTAACAAAACTGCACCCACTCAGTAGTTTGGCACTAGATATTTTGGGTAACCCGTCAGCTTCAAGGCTAATGGAAATTGTGGCCACTGTTGGTCTTGCTCAAAACTTCGGTGCATTACGAAGTCTCGTTACAACGGGCATTCAAAAAGGTCATATGAAAATGCACCTAATGAATATTCTTAATCAGCTTGGTGCTGGTAAGGAAGAGTGCGAGAAAGCGAAAAATTATTTTGAAAAAGAAACGGTCTCATTTAATGGAGTAAGAGACTTTATCGAAAATATTAGGGAAGATTAAAAATGAATTCAACGCAATCATCAAACTCAGGATATTTTGATCTATCGATCAATAATGGCCTAAAGTCTTTTGACCAAAATTATTTTGGCCATGGAAAAGTACTTTTAAGTGGTGAGTATTTTGTCCTAAACGGAGCTGATGCTTTGGCGCTTCCGACTCAGGCGGGACAATCTCTGTCCGTAAAATATGAACGATCATTTGATCCGTCTCTATGTTGGAGAGCGTATGATTCAAATGGTAAACTTTGGTTTCAAGCGGACTATGAATTCTGGAATTTTAACATAACAAATGACGAGCAAAAAAAAGATCCAAAGGCGCTATTTTTACAAAACCTTCTTCGACAAGCGAGAATTCAAAATAAGCATTTTCTTCGCGATGATGTGAATGTTTTAGTTGAGACAAAATTAGGATTTCCTAAAGATTGGGGACTTGGTTCGAGCTCATCATTGATTTATAACTTAGCGCAATGGGCGTATATCAGTCCGTTTGAATTACTTTTTAAAACAACAAAAGGCTCCGGTTATGACGTTGCCTGCGCTCAAAGTAACGGAGCAATTCTTTATAATTTAGGAGAGTCAGGTCCCTTATGGTCTCCGGTTTTATTTGATCCCTCATTCAAGAAAAAACTTTATTTTATTTACCTAGGCCACAAACAAAATACACTCAATGAAATTAATAAATATCAAAAAAGAGGAGAGCCTGCAGCATCTCTTGTTGATGAGATTAGTTTACTCACACGTGAATTACTAACGGCCAACTCGGTCTCTGCATTTAATCACGCACTTGATCAGCACGAAAAAATCGTGGCCGATTTTACAGGTAAAGAAATGGTCAAAGAGCGTCTTTTTGGCGATTTTTCTGGATCAGTTAAAAGCCTCGGTGCTTGGGGCGGGGATTTTATTTTGGCCTCAAGTGAGAAAGAGAGATCCTATGTGAAAAAATATTTTAAGGAAAAAGGACATGAAGTCATTATTCCTTATGATAAAATAATTTTAACAGAAAGTGAAAGAGAGCGAAGGGAGAACGATGACAGAGTCATTCATTAAATCCTCTTTTTCTCTTAATGAGTTTTCTAATAGAGAGTTTGAATGGTTTGCTTGGAGCTCTCCTTCAAATATTGCCCTGGCAAAATATTGGGGAAAAAAAGCGTGGCAGATCCCAGAGAATCCTTCAGTCAGTTTTACGCTGGACAAATGTCGAACGAAGATGATGGTGATCAGCTCTCCTAAAGGTGGAAGAGAGGCCACGCTGGACTTTTACTTTGACGGTGAAAAAGCTAACCAATTTGGCAAAAAAGCGTTCTCTCTAATTAATAAGGTAATGACCGATTATCCCATTCTCGCTGATTTTGATTTTCAAATTATTTCTGAAAATACCTTTCCTCACTCTTCTGGTATTGCCTCAAGTGCCAGTGCCATGTCTGCACTATCTCTGTGCCTAACTGAGCTTCTTTTTTCCCTATGTAGTGATTCATTTAAAAGTCGAGACTTTTTTCAAGTTGCCTCTCATTATGCAAGGCTTGGTTCCGGTAGTGCCTGTCGTTCTGTCTATGGAGGTGTAGCCTTATGGGGAGAAACCAAAGAAATTAAAAACAGTAGTGATGAATATTCTCTTGCAATAGATGAAGTTCACGAAAAGTTTTTATCGTTTAGAGATTCAGTTCTCATTATTTCGAGTGAACAAAAGGCAGTATCTAGTACAGCTGGGCATGGACTAATGAATGATCATCCATTCAAAGAAACTCGCTACAAAAATGCGTACAAAAATTGCCTCTCCTTAATTGAGTTAATGAAATCAGATGACTTATGGAGGTGGGGAGAAATTGTTGAGCGTGAAGCTCTTGAGCTTCATGGGCTCATGATGAATGGTAAAGATAGTTTTATTTTAATGAAGCCAAACACGTTAAGTGTTATCGAAAAAGTTAGAGAGTTTAGGCAGACAAAAAATGTCCCTATTTTTTTCACCTTAGATGCAGGGCCCAATGTGCATTTGCTCTATCCTGAGGAGAATCTGGAAGTGGTTCATCAGTTCATTCAACAAGAGCTTTTAGAATTATGTGAAAACCAGGTTTGGTTTGATGATAAAGTCGGAAGTGGCCCAATTAACCTTAAAAAAGATCATGTAAATCGAATCGAAAAAAATCAGCAAGAGGTTAAAGAATGTTAAACTCGAAGCGATTTTTTTCAAAACTTCTTCTTTTCGGAGAATACAGTATTATTAAAGAGGGAAATGCTCTTGCTGTACCATACCCCTTATTTGAAGGACATTTACGATTTAAAACCCAACAGAATCAAAACCAGACAAATTCTATTGATTCTGAGCTTCGTGCGTTTTCGCAATTTCTCAAGCATCATGAAAACCCAACATTGAAAGAAATTATTGATGTCGACAGTTTTTATTTTGATGTGGGGCAAGGATTGTATTTTAATAGCTCCATCCCTCAAGGGTATGGTGTGGGAAGTAGCGGTGCCCTTGTTGCGGCCGTTTTGGACAATTATTTAATGTATCCTCGCCACAAACTTCTCGCCGATATTGATCACTTAAAATCAATTCTTTCAACAATGGAAAGCCATTTTCATGGTGCGAGCTCAGGCATCGATCCACTTATCAGTTTTCTTGATTCGCCGATAAAAATTATAAAAGGCCGGACAACTAAAGTAATTTCACTTGATCATCATGATTGCGGTGTAAACCTTTTTCTTGTTAATACAGGTCGTCCTCGTCGAACAGAACCACTCGTTAATTTGTTTTTAGAAAAAATTAAATCAAAAGAATTCTCTACTGATTTTGATAATACTCTTATTCCTTCTACGAATATGTGTATTGATGCATTTCTCGGGAATGATGAAACTGCCCTCACGGATGGGTTTAAAAATATTTCTCAATTTCAGTATAAACACATGCAAGAAATGATCCCCAAGCTTTTTCAAGGCCTATGGAAAAAAGGTTTAAACTCTGATGATTTTTATCTAAAGCTCTGTGGTGCTGGCGGTGGAGGCTTTATTTTAGGGCTCACTAAAGATATTGAAAATGCCAGAAAACATTTTGATGGAATTGAGTTTAGATCGATAAGATTTTAACTCAAATTAGATCGATGGGATTTTAGTTTAACCTATCATCGTTTGCTGGCTCTACAGGATCATCTCCTTTTTTTGCTAACAAAGATTTCATCTCGTGCACGGTTGAAAATTTATGATTCGGTTTCCAATCTGAATTAAGATAAGTGTAGTGAATGGTTTTTTCATAATCCGTCACATTATCTTGATTAAATGCATGTTTTAGCTGAATGATTCCTGTCGGAGATGAATTAAAAATATTGTTCTTTATCGATGATGCGATTTGTTTGCGGTGTTGATCATCATTGTAGACTTTAATTATACCTGTTTCATTTTGCATTTCACTGGATGTTTTATTTTGTGATGTGAGAATAATATTCTTTAACGCTTCTGATTGTTTCTGTGTTTTTAATGAAAAAGGAAGGGTCCCATTTGTTAAGTGATTCCAGTTAAATGTAGCGCTAGAATCCGCTATCGTTACGTTTGAATGATAGATAAATTCACACCATATATTTTCGAATCTACCCTTAAAATCGCAAATGACAATTTGTGGAAGAGCATCAATTTGCTCAAAAAGATTTTTACACGCCTTTCGATACTTCAAATAATCCTGTTCATTGTCAAACTTTGGAGTGTTCGTTTGATTTATGTGGAAAATAAAGTTAACAAATTTGACTTCGATATGCTCTTTTAACCATGTTGTGATTTCAGTGATTTCGTTAATGAGATTAAAATCGAATTCTTGATTTTTTAAAACAATAGGCATGATATTTAAGCCTTTGTATTCTAAGTCAAGAAATGCACGGAGGCGTTTTAGTGATTGAGTGAAGATTTCCATTTATCCCATCCTTGGTATAAAAACGGCCCAATTCCGTGGGCCGTGAAGATATTTTTGATAATTTGAAACGGATTGTCAAAATTTAGGGGGTTACCAGGAGCCTGTGGTCAAGTATTTATTCTGAAAGAAATCTTTCAGCTCTAATTGCGGCCATACATCCGCTACCTGCCGCTGAAATAGCTTGGCGTTAATAACTATCCTGAACATCACCACAAGCAAAAATTCCTGACACATTTGTCTCAGGTGTTCCATTTTTTGTTTTTATAAATTGGTGATCATCCAATTCAATTTGACCATTAAGAAATGCTGTATTTGGAGTGTGTCCAATACCTAAAAAGAAACCATCTGTTTTTCTTTCAGTCACGTCGTTTGTTTTTAGGTTTTTGACTTTAATTCCAGTAACACCAGTTTGATCAAAAAGAATTTCTTCAACTGCTGTATCCCAAACAAATTCGATTTTTGGATTATCAAACGCTCTTTGTTGCATTGGCTTTGATGCTCTTAGGCTGTCTCTCCGATGAACAATGTAAACTTTAGAAGCAAATTTTGTTAGAAAGTTAGCTTCTTCCATCGCAGTATCTCCGCCACCAACTACGTGAACAACACGATCACGGTAGAAAAAACCATCACAAGTTGCACATGCACTAACCCCTCTACCAATAAGTTCCATTTCATTCGGGAGTCCAAGATATTTTGCCGAAGCTCCTGTGGAGATGATAACTGTTTCGGCTTCTAGCTCCTTTCCACTTTCACACGTAATTTTAAATGGACGATTTGTCGTATCAATATCTGTCACTGTTTCTTGGCGATACTCAGCCTCAAATCGCTGCGCTTGTTTTTTCATGTTATCCATAAGCTCAGGTCCTTGAATTCCATCTGGAAATCCAGGAAAATTCTCTACATCTGTCGTTGTGGTTAATTGGCCACCAGGCTCATGTCCTTCTAAGATAAGCGGTGATAAATTTGCTCTTGCTGTATAAAGTGCAGCAGTGTGGCCTGCTGGGCCCGAACCGATAATAACTACTTTTCTTGATTCCATTTAATTTCTCCTTGAGAGATAAATAGTAAACGTAAATGAATGAGTGTTTATTCTTGGCTTTCTTCTTCATCCATATCATCAAACTCAACAGCTAATTCACCATTAACCTCGAGCTCTCTTTTGATCACTTCTGGGCGATCATCTTTTTCATTATTTAATTCATACCATGCTTTTACACTAACTAAATCGTCTGGGTTTTCAGCCTGCGAGGTAACCTTAAATTGCTCGCCAGTAATTGAGCATTTGTATTTATAAAATCGGACATTCTTTTTGCGTGCCATGACGTTCCTTCTCTTGAAAGTTTTTAAGCTTGCTTTGTGATCTAACCTTATAAAACTTTTAGCGCATATGATCAAGCCACAGAAGTAAATAAAATTCGCAATTTACCACTGATTCTGCGTAGCGTTAAGTGGTTTTAATGGTAAAATTGTCATCAGTAATTGAAGAATTAACGATGAAGGATATGGATGTCCGGAGTTCTCACCATTTTTACATTTATTTTCCTCTCTTTTGACGCTTATGCTCTAGAGGGGACAGCTCAAATTAAAACTATTTCAAAGAGTGGTAAAACTGCTGTTATTGGACACGGATCGATTAAAAGCCTTCAAGAAAA
This sequence comes from Bdellovibrionota bacterium, assembly GCA_030836365.1. Taxonomy (GTDB): domain Bacteria; phylum Bdellovibrionota; class Bacteriovoracia; order Bacteriovoracales; family Bacteriovoracaceae; genus UBA1511. The sequence goes on from JAURQB010000197.1 coordinate 26,624, forward strand.
TGACATTGGTGCCTTCTTTGTCAAAGAGGGGGTTAGAGAAAAGCCAGTGTTCACTTTTTTGAGTGAAGCAAAATGCATAAAAACCAGTGCCAAAGATTCTATTTGGTATCTCAAAACGCCTATTAATCTCGGTGAATTGGAGGGAAGTGAAGTTGTATTAATGACCAAAAGAAATATTCTCGCCGGGCACGCTCAAAGTACAGAGCTTGGAAAGGTCATTTTTAGCGAACGCCAATCAATTAGAAACATTCATGGCCGCCAGACTTTTCCGGTTTGGTTACAAGAAAGGTATATGCAAGGTCGTCCAGTTGACCCTGAATTAGATGACCTCGATGATGAAGAAAAAGAATTTGCCTTCATGGAAAATGATGAAGAAACAGATAAACCTATTATTGATGAAACCTTAGAGTTTGAAGAAGAAGCGATTGATCAAGGGGATCGCTATATCGAGGAATTTAATAAATATTCAAATATCAAGCTTCTCAAAAGAACCGGTAAAAAAGAATTGATCAGACAAAAACAGCGAGAGTCCGAGAGAGCGGAATTATTGAATCTTTCTAAAGGATCATTCTCAAAACTTGATCGATATGAAAATGGGATAATTGATCTTTACGAAGACGTTTCAGTTGATAATCGTGATTTAATGGCGGATACGAGTAGTATTAATAGCTCTTTTCAAGAGTACAACATGGCGACCCGTGGACTTAAAAGACAAGTTTTGGAAAAAAGTAAAGATCTGAAAAAATTGGAGGACCCACTTTGGCCTTCAGGCCTAAGTGACCTTGAACTAAGACGTTATTTTCTTTCTCATGGAATCGATGAGTTTAATCAAAGAAAAGAGCTCATCCTCCATCATAAGCCAGCGCATGAGTTAACGATGCGCTTGGCATTTTCTTTAAATAGAAATACGTCGGACGCTGACCCAAATTATCAAACTGTGAATAAAAGTGTTTATATTGGATACGAATGGCACTTAATGAAAGCGAGTCATTTGTTACGCTATTTTTCTTTGGAATTTGGGGCCGAATCGACGAGCGGTCAATACGAAGTGGGAACAGATTTAAATGCCTATACTTACGAATTTGCTGGGCGAATGATGCTAAATTTTTATTTAAATTCTTTTCCGTCAGCAGTGGGAAAGCTTAATTGGTACATTGGGGCGGGTGGAAAAATAGGTAATGCTGTTGTGAAGTCTGAAAATTTATCAAGGACATATAATTATTATCAACTTACTTTGCCCTCATTCCAGGCAGGCGTGAAGTATCGTTTTAGGGCCGGAGATGAAATTGATATACTTCCAAAAATCGGTTTGGGGTGGAATCTTGCGATGATTTTCGACAATCATTCTTTTTATAATTCTCGTGAATTATTTGATGATATTAAAGCTAACTTTTATGCCGCGGATATAAAATTCGTTCTCGGCCTTGGTTTGTATTTTTAGGAGATAAAATGAATAAAGTAGCACTTTTATTACTCATGATTTTTTCTCAGCTCGGCTTTGCTCTAGAGGTAGATGAGAAATTAACCTTGCGCTTTTTACGAACTTCATCCAGTAAAAAAACTGTTCTAATAAACAGAGGTTTAGAGGATGGTCTTGCTGAAGGAGATCATGCAAAATTCTACATAGATTCGGGGGTTATTGCGAGGGGAGTGATTGTTAAAATTTCACCAAGCCGTTCTGTCTGGTCCATATATTCTCTAGTCAAACCGGATGAAGTAATTTTAGAAAGGGTCGTTAATTTAAAGATATCGACACCTGTAAAACTCACGCAGGATAATACTAAAATGATCAGTAATAATGATTCTCCTGCAAACTCTCTCGTGCCTCTTGCTCCGGATGCTTATGATGACCCATCAGTCGAATTGAGTGAAACCGAGAAGAAGGAATTAAGTGCAATGGAAGAGTCTAGCGAAGTTGTCGTCAATTCAGGAATGTTTGCCAAGCGTGATTACGAGGTTTGGGGGATGATTCACTTTACAGGATTAGGTAGTACCTCAAGTCTAGGGGATCAAACAAGTAATACCGGTGATAACACATCCATTGATATTTCAGTTGGTTTTGAAAAGTACTTTTTAGGGATGAATAATTGGTTAAATAATATTTCCGTCCACGCTTTATTTTTTAATTCTAGCAAAAATGTTCAAGCGCTGGAGGGATCGCAATCAACATCATCAGTTCAAGAGTTTGGTGCAGGTGTAAATTATCATCTTTTTAATCCTCCTAATTCCTTTGGTCATATCATAGGCCACCTCACTTTGAGTTACGGTATCGGACTTGTCACAGATCTAATCACGATTAAAACTCTTAACAGCGCAGAGGATCCAAAAGAGTTTAGTGGTAGCTCAAACTTTTTAAGTGTTGGTTTTGGTGTTAAGTATTATGCTTATAATGGTTTTGGTCTCAAATTGCTTCTTGACTATTACCAGCGAGGTGAGCTTTATGATATTGAAAATAATCAGGATGATTTCACTAAAAATGTTTCAGGCCCTAGATTTCAGGTAGGTTTATCCTATCGTTGGTAGGAGGAATTTTGGAAAAGTTTCAATTTGGCGGTATAGAGCGACTGTGTGGAAAAAATGGTTACGAACGATTAAAAAATTCACATGTTCTCGTTATTGGCCTCGGAGGCGTGGGGTCATGGACAGCAGAGGCGTTGGCGAGAAGTGGAGTTGGGGAGCTGACTTTAATCGATCCTGACAGCGTTTGCACAACTAATATAAACAGGCAATTATTGGCACTAAATAGTACCGTTGGTAAATCAAAAGTTTTAGTTTTAA
>JAURQB010000198.1 GCA_030836365.1 Bdellovibrionota bacterium
CGAAAATTTCACGATCCCCGCACCACTTACATTAATATGAACCCCATAGCTTGTTTGATTTGGCCAATACAGCTTCACTGGAAATTGAGGATTCTTTTTTTGTTGGCGGCCTAGATAATATGTATTCACAATTCCAACATCACACTGTCCCGCCTCTATGGCCTGAAGAAGTTTTGTGTCATCCTTGGTAATCGTCACGGCATTTTTTGTCCAACCGGCAACAACTTCTTTGGCCTTTTGTTCACCTAACTCATGGATCAGCATACTGACCAAACTTTGGTTATATACTTTTTTGGACGTTCGCAAACATAGTCTTCCTTTCCATTTAGGCGAGGCCAAATTTTCATAAGAAACAATCTCAGAAGGATTAACTCGGTCTTGGTGATAAACGATTGTTCGCGCGCGAATAGAAAAAGCAAACCAGCTGTTGTCCTTATCTCGAAGGTGAGATGGGATGTTTTTGTTTAACTCAGGAGAATTAATTTTTTCTAGAACACCTTGAGATTTTGCGTACCAAAGATTGCCGGCATCTACTGTGATTAGAACATCTGCTGGTGTGTTTTCTTTTTCGGCCTTAATAGTTTGAATTAAAATTCCGTCTTTACCCGTACGGTAGTTAATATTAATTCCTGTCTCTTTGGTGAACTGCTCAAAAATAGGCTTAACTAAATGTTCTTTTCGTGATGTGTAGACGACTAACTCTTGTTTTGCTGCAACAGCAGAATAGCTCATAATAAATAAAACAAAGGCCGATATTGTCGCTTTATGCATGATTTCTCCTTCACTAGAAATATCCTAGGCAATAGGATAATTATTTCATGTCTAAATTGCCATATTTTTGTTTGAGATATAAAACTCTAGCACTTTTTAAAGGAGCAAACATGTTAAGTAAAGTAATAATCATTTCGACTTTGTCAGCCTTCTCGATGGCGACAATGAGCTGCAACGACAAAGCAGCAAATTTAGGTGCTAAAGCTGAATATCACAGTGCATCCAAGGAGCTGTTATATAAAATTGAAAAGTCTAGTGACCGTGAGGTAATCTCTAAAGCGGCCAAAAAAGTTGCGGATTTAGCATCTCCAGTCCTAGATGAACTCGTGGCAAAAAATAAGAAATGCGGTGGTATCGCTAAATTTATTCAAGAGAAAAAATTGAGCATGTACGATCTAAAACCGAGTCAATTAGAGCTAGATTATCATGATGGTGGTGCGCTACCTAAGTTTCCTGATGAATGCCATGATTTAAAAGAGCTTATTGTCCACCCGGCGACAGTTGTTAGTTTAGCGAAATACGCTCCTGAGCTAACAAAGGCCAAAGCGCAAATGAGAGACGAGATTGAGGAAGTTATTTTGCATTTTGAGGCGCTTTAGTCTGACTGTCTATTTTGTTGATAATACGCCATGTTTAACGGCTTTTGTTAATCCAAGTTATTAAAAGTACATACTTCCAATGGCACAAATATTGAACATAATCCCGTGGGGGAATCATGAACAATATATGTGCCATTTTTATTGGATTGATATTACTCATATCTAATCGCGTAATGTGTCAGGAGCAATTAGCGCCAACTGATTGTCCGAACGCTTCACTTAAAGTTGCTGATACTGTTTTTCTGGATCATTTTATTACTAGCTTCAAGTCGACAGATGCAGAAAGCACACCACTTGCCTTATTCTCTAAGCGGATCGAACAAATACAACTTCCAGAGACCGCAACAGAGCATTTGCCAGTTATCGATATTCAACATAATTTACGAATTGATTTGATGGCGAAAGATTTTATTGATCAAGTTGAGTTGATTTTAGATCGCGATAAGCCTAATTTTTCCTACTATCAAAAAACGTTACAAGAAATTCTCGCAGGAAAGCCAGTCAGTAATTTTATGGATTGGTATTTAAAGTTAATAGAATTTTCAGAAGATGATAAAAAGTTACAACGACTATTAAATAATAATCTTGTTTTTCAAGTTTATGATGCAAGAGGGATTGCACAGCTTCATTCTGTAAAGGTGACAGGCCCAAATTTTCGCGAGCGAATTAAAAGAAATCAGCTGATTTTAAAATATAATAAATTAGCGTTAGATCCTGAAGCGCAGGGAATTTTATCAACGCTATCTCATGACTCAACTGAACCGTTTTCATTAAAAAGTATCACGGTGACAAAAATGCACAAGTTGAAAAAAACTCGAATTAAAAAAGCAATGCGGGAGCATTATGAACAATTTTGCACGGAGCTTTTAGAAGATGGTGCAATGGAGGGAGAATTTTATGAAGTTCAATGTAACCCAACAAGAAAAAATGTTGTCTCTCTAAAAATTAAAAGAGGAGCTCCTAAACAATACCGCCAAACGCTAAAGCCATTATTTGATTCAATTTACTCTAGCAACAGAAAATATGAATATTTCTCGCTGCTACAAAACGTCAATGGCGATAGAGAATTTTCAAGCACTCCAACACCGGCGGATTTTTTAGAAAACCTTGACTCATTTGATGATGAAGTTAAAGAAGCGACTTATCACCAACTTTTAGGTTCAGGCAATGATGAAATCACACTCGCGCTTAGAAAGTGGATTCACCGACACCGAGATGAAATTAATCAAGCTTTAGTGGCCTATAATAATGAGCATGATCCTGATATCAATTTTTCAATCAATTCACGGTTTCGGGTTAGAGCGCATGAGGCCATTGAACAATATGAAAGTTTACTGAAGATTTTTCCTGATGCTCCTTGGATTGAGCAACAAGAATATAGTTTTGTGACTGATGAAGGACGAAAAGTTTTAACGGGCAAAAATTTTGCGCGTCGATTATTCTTTCGGATTAATGAATTGGCAAAAACTTATGTTAACCCTGAAGGCATCGCTAGCTATGGAGCGGGTGTAGGTGTAGCGCTTTTAACCGGCGGTAATATTATGGCCGGTGCGATTACCAAAACAATTGTTCACGATGCCGTTCGTGGATACCGATATGATCATTCATTTAAGAACTCTTTTAACCAAACACCTTATCGAATTGTCTCCTCCGTTGTTAACAGTGCGGGGTTTGCCTCTGGTGCAATTCCTTATTCGGCCTTTGCAGGCAGCGTGACTGGTGGGTTAAGATCTATCTTGACCGGACAAGATCTTCAAAAAGGGATAATCGTGGGGGCTGGATTTGGAGCGCTTAGAAGTGCACTTCCTTATGACGTCGCCTTTCCAACTATTCAGATGTCACCGGGAGATGTGGCCGATGCCGCTTATGCCACAAAAGCCGTTTTGCTGGATGCTGGAACAAACGCAATATATCATGGCGCTCAAGGTGCAACTGTTGCGGTTTGGGATAAGAGGGAAACGGCGAGATCAGGACTTATTAAAGGCGCAACCTACGGTGCCGCCGAATCGTTAGTGCTCAGCTCTCTTTTTGGTGTTCGTTATGACATGTTTGGATTGATTCCAGAAAATAGGTTGCAAAAGCAGTTTGCTCAGGAAGCTCGTTTTCATAATAAGGTTGATACTCACGGGATTGACCATCGAAATTACTTTAATCAGTTGGATAGTTTTTGGGACGCTGCTTATGGAATTGACTACCGGATTGCGACAGGTAACTGGGGCTGGTACACAGAAAATGTAATGGGAGGAGATGCCTCTTTTAGTTCTCCGTGGTTTATCACAGGCCCTAAAGGGCACTTTAGTGGTGCGGGAACGATTGCCCATGAAGTTAGCCATCAAGTTCAATATCGAGATATTGGGGCCGCGAATTTCTTAATTGGTTACAGTATTGAGGCCATAAAAGATGGAACGCGAGGCTCCCATATTAATCATGATGAAGCAGAGCTAATTTCAGATCAGGATTTTAATATGTTTGAGCAATACCAGTCTCATGGTTATGGCCATTAATTCTTAAAACAAATCTATTCATCACTTTTAATCTTAGGTATCATTTATCTTTCTGAACTTACCAATGGAAGGAATATTAAATGGGCCAAAAACTAAAAGTTTTCATTTTTACTCTATTAATTCTGATTGTCGGCGCCGGTGGTTTTATCTTTCTTAAAACCGCGCCGAAGAAAAATGTCATCATTTCTGCTCATGAATTAAAGGCCGAAGTGGAAGTTAAATATGATGAGTTTGGTGTTTCTCATATATATGCGACGAATGAGGAAGATGCGTATTTCTCTCTTGGTTTTGTGATGGCCAGAGATCGACTGTGGCAAATGGAAATACTTCGGCGTGCGGCCGCGGGACGGTTAAGTGAAATTTTAGGCGATAAAACAATTGAAATTGATAAGTTAATGCGAAAGCTTTTTATTAAACGCTCTCAAGTTGAATACCTTAAAAACAATAAAGACTTAATTAATCCAAAAGCAATGAGGCTCGCCGGGCGCTTTTTAAGTGGACTTAATCACTATATTACCAATGAAAATCTTTCTATCGAGTTTTCAATTTTGGGTTTCACCCCAGAAAAGTGGAGCTTTGAAGATGTCTTAAGCATTGGTGGGGTTGTTACCCTTAGTTTTGCCGAAGGGATTATTGCGGATAGCTTAATGGCAAGCTTGCTGCAAGATTTTGATCGACCGTTACTTGAAGAGCTTGTGGTGAAAATGAAGGGTGATAAGGTTTATCAAAATTTTCACAAACAAAAATCTCAAGTGGTGATTAAAGAAACCCTTTCGCAGCTTAATAGTCTTCTCTCTTTTGCAAGACCGCTAGGACTTTTTAAAGGGTCAAACTCTTGGGTCGTTAGCGGAAAAAAAACTCAAAGTGGCCAGGCCCTTTTAAGTAACGATCCCCATATTGGTTTTAGTAAGCCAGGCTTTTGGTACGAAGCGCATATTCAAACGCCAAGCTTTGAATTGTATGGCCACTATCTTCCAGGCGTTCCATTTGCAGGCCTTGGCCACAATGAAAAAATGGGATGGGCCATCACGATGAGTGAGATTGATGACATTGATCTGTACATTGAAAAAATTGACCCTGAAAATCCAAATGCCATTTTGTATAAGGGGCAATCTGTTGCTCTTGAGCGTTTTGAAGAAACGATTAAGGTTAAAAATAGTGAGGCTGTTAGCCTGACAGTGGCCCGCGGCCCTCATGGCCCTATTGTTGATGAAACAAAATATGACCAAGCTCCAAAGAGCGGGTTTCTTCCGGCCATTAAATGGAGCTATTTGAGAGAAGATAATCATTTAATCAATACTCTTTTTGGACTGAACCGAATGGAGAGTGCAAAAGATCTTGCAGGAGCTATTAAACACGCCACCGCTCCGGGATTTAATATTTCCGTTGCGGATGCTGAGGGAAATATTGGTTGGCACGTAATGGGGGCGATTCCTGTTCGGCCGGAGGGGGTCAGCGGCGCTTTTCCGATGGAAGGTTGGCATGGGGAGCATGATTATATTCGCTATCTTGATATTATGGAAAATCCGCATCTGTATAATCCAGAAAAAGGTTATATCGTGTCGGCCAATTATTATCCCGAAGTTGATTTTGGCTTTCAGCATGAAGGATTCTTTCAACCAAGTGAGCGCTATGAGCGCTTAGAGAATATTTTTGCCGCAAAAAATAAGTGGAGTGTTGAAGAAATAAAAAAAGTATTTGTTGATGATTATTTTCAAGGGCATGAGGAAATCTCAAGCGCCTTTATTTCGGATCTTGATCAATCAAAACCTGGGCTTAAGACTTTAGCAGAGGAGCTTAAAAAATGGGATGGAAAATGTGAGGTAAGCTCAATTGGCTGCTCTTATTTTATGTACCTGACCCGTAAAATAAATAAGCACGCATTGATTGATCAGATGGGTGAGGAACGCTATCAGGCCTTTACGAAGGTTGCCGATTATTGGCACTTTTTTAAAAACCTAATTAAAGATCCCAACAGTCGTTGGTGGGATGATTCTAGAACTACAAAGATTGAAGAGAAAAAAGATATTGTAAACGCGGCGGCCATCGAGATGATCAGTGATTTTAATCAACGTTTTGGGAAAAATTCTGTTACATGGGGAGAGTTGCACCAATTGACGTTTGAGCATTTGCTAGGAAAAGTGAAGCCGCTTAATTATCTTTTTAATAAAGGGCCTTATCCGATTGGTGGTGGATATTCAATTGTGAATAACCTTGCTTCGGCCAGGGCCGATGAAGGCTTTAGTGTCGCTCATGGGCCTAGCACGAGAAGAATTGTTGATTTTATTAACCCAAAAAGAAGTCAAGGAATTTTACCTATTGGAAATTCGGGAAATATTTTTGATCCTCATGCGCATTCTCAAATTGACCTTTATTTGAAAGGAGAGTTTCGCTCTCAATTAATGGTGGGAAAGCAGGAGATAAAATCGGATAATATTATCCATCTTCGTCCTGTAAAACTTTAGAGAATAAGTCTAGTGTCCCTCCGCTGGGTTTAACTAGCGTGGATATTGTAAATATGTCATATTAAGTGATGCAAAAATCTCGCTCTGAATTTACCATTGTTTTTCTACTGACTTTTATTCACTTTATTCACTTAGTGGATTTTGTGGTCATTATGCCTTTGGGCCCGACGTTGATGCAAAATCTTGGCATTTCTCCTGCAACTTTCGCGTCTATGGTGAGCGCCTACAATTTTGCTGGCGCAATTACAGGGCTGATCATCTCTTTGTTCGCGGACAAATTCGAAAAAAAGACCCTACTTAGTGCTGCTCTAGTGGGGGTTTCCGTGGGGACTATTTTTTGTGGCCTCGCCAATTCTGGAGATCAGCTGATCTTTGCTCGCGCTGTGACAGGGTTTTTTGGCGGCGTTTTAAACCCACTGGTTTTTGCTCTTGTGGCCGAATGGATCCCCTATAAACGCCGAGGTAAAGCGATGGCGTGGGTGATGAGTGGTTTTAGTCTGGCCAGTGTTATTGGCGTTCCATTGGGTCTTGTGATTAACGATTCATTTGGCCACCGAATGACTTTTTATTTTATTGGGGTCTTTATTTTCTTAAGTTCGATCGCCTGTTTTTTTGGCCTTCCTAAAGCGAGTATTCCTTCTAAAGAGATGACGCTCAAGCAGCTCGCAAAAATCTTAGGCCAAAGCTTTTCTAATAAAAAATATCTTCAGGTTTTTGTGTATACGTTTTTTATTTCAGGAGTGATGTTTTTATTAATTCCCATGCTCGCGCCGTTTGCGGTGAAAAATATGGGGATGAAAACCACTGATTTAAAATTTATGTATCTTATTGGGGGCGTGTTGACCGTAGGAACGGCAAGAGCTTTTGGTGTGCTGACGGATAAATTCGGCGGCCGGCATGTGTATGCAGTGATTTGTATCGCAAGTGTCGTGCCTATTTATTTTTATACTCATTCTGGTGCAGTCTCTTTTTACACATATATCGCGATCGGCTCGGTTTTTATGAGCTTGATTAGCGGACGAATGATTCCAGCAATGACATTAACAAGTCATGTTCCGGCCGCTAATCAGCGTGGCCAGTTTATGGGTATTTTAAATTCGGTTCGGGCCGGAGCGACTGCGCTTGGAAGTTTAATTGTCGGGTTGATTGTCGTTGAAGATAGTAGTGGCAAGTTAATTAACTTTGACCATATAGGAAAGACCGCTATTGCGGTCTCCCTATTAAGTATAATTTTGACTTATGTGATCTTTCCGAAAGAGAAGTTAGTAAAATAGAAAAATTTATCTATTCAAGATAACCAAAACAAGTGGCAAAACAAAAAACACGATTGCTATGTAAGCGAGACCGTAGAGCTTAGATTTCTCTACAAGCTTTGCTAAATAACGTGATCCTTTTAATGGAAGCTCTCTCAGTGCGGGAATGGGAAATAAAATCAGCATTCCCATGAAGTTAAAAATGAGGTGAACGAGAGCAATGGTTAAGCCTGCAATGTTACCTGTCATACTGGCAAGAAGTGCAGTTGCTGTGGTTCCAATGTTTGCTCCAATTGTTACAGGATAGATCGCCTCAAGGGTTAAAACACCAGCTCCGGCCATCGGAACAAGAAGAGATGTTGTAATCGAGCTACTTTGAACACTGATGGTAACAAAGATACCAAACAGAATACTGAAAACTGCATTTTTAGTAAGCACCTTGTCGATGATGCCTGATTTATTAGACTCAACAAGTACTTTCATGTTTTTAACGATCAATGTCAGTGCACTGATAATGATGATACCGGCCGCAATGATCATTAGAGCTGGTGCGAGGTCTCCAGATATTTCAACAAGGGTTGATTTTAGTACTTTTACTGGAGGTTTAATCATTGCTTTGATTGGAGATTTGTAGGCTACCCCTGTGCTTGTTCCGTAGAGAACGGAGCTGAGCATGGTAGCGAGTTTTTGAATAAGTCCAGTCGCAAGCTCGAGTGGTAAAAGAATGGCCACTGTGATGATATTAAAGAAGTCATGTACTGTTGCTGCGGCAAATGCTCTTTTAAAGCTTGCTTTGTCGTTTAAGTAACCAAGGCTCACTAATGTGTTGGTCACTGAAGTTCCCAGGTTCGCTCCCATGATTAGTGGAACTGCACCTCCAATAGAAACGGTGCCAGCTGAAACAAGGCCCACAATAATGGATGTTGTCACGGAGGAGCTTTGAAATAAAACGGTGGCGAGCATTCCGGCCATTAAGCCTACAAATGGTTGCTCACCAAGATCGAATAGAGTTTTAGCGAAGTCGCTTCCCATCATTTTTAAACCGCCAGATAAGGCGCTCACACCAATGAGAAAGACATAGAGCAAGATAACGGTTAGTGATAGTTTTCCTAAAAGGTAGAGTGCAGTCTGTTGTTCTGGCCGAGCAGTCTCTTCTTTTGGTAGCGATTCCACTTTTGAATTCATTTTAGTTCCTTGACTAGTTTCATATACTCGTTTTTAAAGCATTTATGAGTAGTGTCAATGAAGCTAGTGTTTGAAGAATGTTAGGAGTTTGTTAGCTCCCTAGCTTTACTTCTAACTCATTGAAAATACAGTAATTTGCGCATTGTGTTGTTTTAATCTTACACGAAATCAGTGTTAGGGGGGTGGGAAATACGGAAAGTGGATAATATTTACAATCGTCCCTTCATCATTCCCAACCAGTAAAGCAGGGGTAAAATGTACTTTTTAAGAATATACATACTTAAGCGCTCTTTTGATTGGTCAATGGGAAAGCTCTCTGTCGGGAAGCCTTCATAATCAAATTCGGCCAAAATGGGCCGGCCTTTACCCGTGACCAGCGGGCAACTTGTGTAACCGTTGTATTGGCCTTTTAATGTCGTTTTGGCATCAACCGCAAGAAGGTTTTCTACTAAAATTGGATACTGTTTGCGAATCCCTGCGCCGGTTTTACCTGTGTGTAAACTACTGACATCTCCTAGAGAGAACACATTAGGGTATTTTTTGTGCGCGAGCGTGTATTTGTCCACATCTACCCAGCCAGCGTTGTCAGCAAGAGGAGAGTTTTTGACAAAATCTGGTGGGCCCATTGGTGGGGTTACGTGGATCATTGAATAGGGGTTTTCAATGCGCTCGCCGGTTTGGAGGTGCTCAAAATTAGCGATTTTTTTAGCGGTATCAATTTTAACTATATTGACGTGATAGGTTTCATGGATTTTTTTTCGGGCCACTACTTTTTCTAGTGAGTGTCGATATTTCTCCACGCCAAAAATACTGGCCCCTGCGCTCATAAATTCAACATTGATATTTTCTCTTACCCCATGCTCGCAAAAATGTTCCTCTGCCAAATACATAATTTCTTGAGGGGCCCCACCACATTTTATGGGTGTATTGGGAAAGGTAATAATAGCGTTGCCATTTTTGGTGTGTTGAATGGTCTCAAACGTTGACTCCACCGTTTCAAAGCTATAATTTGAGCAGACACCGTTTTTACCGATTGAATCTTTTAGGCCTTCAACCATATCCCAATTGAGTTGAATTCCAGCGGCCACAACGAGGTAGTCATAATTAATTTGTTGGCCGTCCTCAAGGATAATAGAATTGCTCTCAGGAATAAACTTTATAACTTTTGCTTTTATCTAATTAATTCCGTCAGGAATCAAGTCCTCCATCTTTTTTTTTGTCTCTTCTTTGTTTGTGAGACCGGCGCCCACGAGTGTCCATAAGGGCCGGTAGTAATGAAATGAACTGGGTTCGATAATGGTAATATCCCAACTGGAGCGCTCTCTTTTAAGCTTTGCTGCCGTTGAAATACCGCCTGTTCCACCACCAATAATGATTACTTTTTTCATCCATTCTCCCTTGTGATGTGAAAATTCTAATTTATTACCGCTAAATAAAATATGATGGAGATAAACTTTTTAGGTGGTATTTTCCCCGTGAAATCAATTTTTCTTTTGTGAAATAATAAGACAAATCCAATTTTTCTAGGAGGGAAAATGAGAAAAACATTAACGCGTCTTTTTGCGTTGGGAGCTGTCGCCTTGATGCTCGTCAGCTGCGGTGGTGACTCGGGAACAACGGCAGGTAGTGGAACAGGTTCTGGTGTGTCAACAGATTGTACTGATTCAAGTTCAACATCTTCACTTCCGTCGTGTGTGCGAACGGACATGAGTTACGAGTAAGGAGAACGACATGAAATATTTAGTATCCGTATTTTTAAGTTTTGGTCTTCTCGTGATGACGGCCAATATTTCCACCACGCCAAAGAAAAAAGTATCCAAAAACTTTTTTCAAAAAAGACTGGAGCGTCTTGGAAAAGGTTTTTTGACGATTCCGCTTCCAAATGGAAAGGAAATGAACCTCAATCTCATTAAAAATGCCCACGCAGAAGAAAGTGCCTGTGATCAAGTTTTAGATGCTGTTGATCAAGGCGCACCACAATACACAGCTGGTGCGCTTGGATATTTTAACGGGGTTCTTTATATTTTAAATAATAGAACCGCTGCTGATGTCGAAAATGTTTTCTGTCACTTTGTGAACACCATGGGAATGGACGGAAGTGATGGAGAAACAGATCCTGTTGAAATACAAGAAGATGGTGGAACGATGTACGTTAAAGTAACGATTTCATCTCCTGCAGAGGCTTTTGCATCGACTAATGGCTATTCCAAAAAAGCTGTCGTCGAAGTTTCAGAGGATGATTCGACGTATATTACCTACATGACCATGTGGTGGGGATTTGCAGAAGGAATTACCGACACAACCAAAACGAAGGGGTATTTAATTGAGGGATCTCCAATGACTCTTGGAGGAACTCGAGCAAATTACATGCAATGGGATTTGACGGGAACGAACCAAACAGGGCGTTTTCTTTCAACGGAATTTCCCAGTGCCGAAAAGGCAGAAATGTCAACGATTACGCCAGCAAACTACTGGATGGCCGCTGGTGGTGTTGGGTTTGATCGCATTACATATGGACGCTTTGTTCTTAACACAGAAACAGATGTTGTTTCTATCCAAGGGATGTCAATCGAAGAGGAAAGAAAGCAAGGAAATCCAGCCTCTGAGTACGGTTGTTTTAAAATTCTTGGTACAGGTGTAAAAGGTGGAATGATGGTCATTGCAAAAACAAGAGATGACCATTCTTCAGATGATACAACGTACGCTTCATTAGATTATGGTTTCGCTCAGCGAGGGCATTTTGCGACAGGGACATCAGATGCACTTGCTCAGCAAAAAACAATTGAAAATCTAGATGCTGCGTGTATGCCAGACTTAACAGATACACCAAACCTTGTGGCTAATATGAATGACCCAGGGGGAAGTGTAACTGATTGGCGGGACAATTTAATTGCGGCCATTAACGTCAGTGCTTCAAATACAATTGATGATACAACAACGATCTTTGATTTAAGTTGTGCGGAATTAGCTGGTATGGATGGTTCAGGTAAAGCATTCGATATCGCAAATGGGACAACTTGGGTTGATTTCTCAAATGCACCAGCAGATGTTTTTGGAAGCACTATTGCTGCCTCAGATGACAGTGATTTGACAGCGCCAACGGCCGCGGAATTGTGCTCTAATGTGAATGAGACAACAAAGATTGATTCCAACTCTAAGTGTTATTGTCCAGATGGAACGATTGCAGCTCCATAGGTCGAGATTCAATTTGATGAATAAATATAGGGAGCGTCAAAAACGCTCCCTTTTTTGTCTAAGATATTGAAATAATATTGTTTTAAGGGCGTGACCCTTATAGTTTTTACCAACTCCTTGAGAAAAATACGGCACATGTTAATGTGGGGCGTTATTTTCTTAAGGACGTTTGTATGTTGAAAAACTTCACATTATTTTTCTGGGTGATGGCCCTATTGCCCCAACTTAGTTTTTCCGCCAAAAAATCGGTCAATCCCAAACACCTCTTGCAAGAACTTCACTACCTCTATAAAAGTATCGATCTCGATACCTCTTTTGATTCGGTTACTCTAAAAGGCCCTTCACACATAGAAGAAAATCAATTTGATCCAAACGGACGAATCAGCACTCTTCCTATTGAGGAGTACCTCAAGCAACTCTCTCTTTCGCAAAGTATTTTTCCCGCAACCACGGGGAGTGGGCGAGGTGCAGGTAGTGCTTTTTATGTGGGGGGAAACTTCATTCTCACCAACAAACACGTTGCCGAAACGACTTACGAAAAAAAGGAATGTGGTGAATTTAACATAAAAGTAGAAGTACCTTTTAAAGAAGCCGTCCAATGTAAAAAGGTTCACTACTGCTCTAGGTTTTACGATTTTTGTCTCATTGAAATGCAAAACTTCTCAAACGGTGACCCTTTGGCAAAGCACCTTCCAGCTCTTGAATTTGCCAACACTGCAGATAAACCGTACCTCTATAATATTTATGGCATCGGCAACTCTGTTGATCTGGGGATTCAAGGGGCGAAGGGGGATCATCTTTACCGAATTTATGAGGGCGGGAAATTTTTATTCGTTCACTATGTGCCTTCATTTCCAGGCTCCTCAGGTAGTCCACTTTTAAATGAGCGGGGTAAAGTTGTCGGAATCAATTTCGCGCAAAACATCCTGTGGCGTGGAGGCCCAACCATTATGGAGTCATTGGGTTCTAAAAACTTTGCCGTTCCAATGGACACAATGTTGGGTACGTTAAAAACGGGAGTTAGTGCTGAAATTTTTGAACAACTAGGTCACTCAAAAATAAAACATGTTTCAGCGCGTGTGTTGAAAAAACAGTTGAAAAAAGTGAATCAGCTAATGTACGCAGATGGTGAGTTTGAGCGAGTCCTTCATTTTTTAAAAGAGCATAATACACTTGATAAATTAAATTCAATTGATCTCGCGGAGCTAGAGCAAACCAATCTTTATGATTTAGTTAACGAGCTTGGTATTGAAAATCCTAGCGAGAAGGGATTTGTAAAAATTGCCCTAGTTGACCAAAGGCCACTATACGCCAAGGTCGCAAAGGTAATCAAAAGAGAGCTCATTGATGGGCACATTCAAGTACTAAAAAATAAAACAACATATTTTAGCGCGATCAGTGAATGTCGAAATACGTTAAGTGTCGACGGGTGTTTATTTAATAAATTGTTTCGCCCATATTATGATCAAGTTTTTTCGAGCTTGCCTCTAAGTGATGGCCAAAAGGAAACAGTTTGGAACATGTTGGCTGAAATTATTAGTAGTTCCACTTCAGAGCTCTTTATTTACTCCGCCAAAGAGGTGGACGTAAATCGCGCCATGTTGGCGATTAAAGAAATGAGTGACATGGATTATTTCTCCAAGTGCGTGAAATACCAAAAAGAAAAATTCACTCATGTATATCCCGGACATTGTAAGGATGTAACAAGGGAAATTTTAAACGACGTGAAATATGATGATGTCAGTGTTGAGTTGATCGAATCAGTTTATTCCCACTTCTTAGATTCAGATGAGTTTAGAAAAATTGCAAAAAGTTTTTCTCAGCAAGTTACGCAAAGAGATTTTCCTTGTCTGTTTAATAATCGTATTTGTGAAAACTTTCAGTATAAGAAACTTATTTCCTTTTGGGAATATAATCGTGAGTTAACCGATCTTCAACGAGAAGAATTAAGATACGGACTCGTTCGAAAACATAAAAGATAAAGAGAAAAATAAAAGAGAGATAACGATGATGAAAAAAAAGTTAATGATAGTGCCGCTTCTGATTGTGTGTTTTGTTTCGATGGCCGCAAAAAAGTCGGTGAACACAAAATTTTTAAGTCAAAACCTGCATTATCTGCATAAAAAAATTGACATTGATCCAGGATTTCAATTTGTGAATCTTGTTGGCCCAGAAAGTCTTGGCCGAAAAAGATACGACGATGATGGAAAAAAAACTAGTCTTCCAATTGATGAATTTATCAAACAA
>JAURQB010000199.1 GCA_030836365.1 Bdellovibrionota bacterium
ATCATTGGGCCACTTTGAAAGTCTGTTAACGGATAGGAGGAGCACAAATTTGATTTGACGTAATCCTGAAGCGCTAATAACCCTCCATCAACGAATTTAGTAGTAACTTTTTGCAAATCTTCGGCCAAGTAAAGATGTGGGTGTTTCTTTATTAGCTCTAAGATATAAAATTGCGCAATTGGGTTATTAGAATTGATTAATTCTGTGATCTCTTTTTTGCTGAATTGCCGTTGAAGAAACGGAGAGATGATCTTTTTATATGATTGTGGAGAGTATGAAACACTTGATTCTCTCCACTTATTAAAATACTGAATAAACATCTGCGTTGTCATCATATTTGGATCAATCGTTTTAGAAATTGCCTTTAGTCCACATTTACTTTTTGAAAGAATAATTTTTTCAAATGCATTCGTGTATTGAAAAACTTGATTAACAGCAATTCGATGTTTTTTTCTAAAGTAAAAGAATATTTTTCTTATTTCTTTGTCACAAAGATCAGGAGTTGAAAGATAGGTCGCCATTTGTTTAACCGGGTCATCTCCAAAATGCGGCCGATTTAAAAATTCCCATTCTTCAATTTTATCCATAATGCTTAAATCGTTACGTTCAAGAATTTTTTTTGAGTAATTAATTAGACCAAGCCAAGTGTAAGCACCAATAAACAAACTTAAACTAACGCAGTAAAACCTTGTCGACTTAGAAAAGATAAGTGCTTTTTCATAGGTAAAATAAAGAATACACAACATGGAGGCGACAAAGATTCCCGCTATAAATGCCTTCGAATACAATGCCGGAATGATTGCGAATAGCCCGATGATCGCCAAAAAATAGATTAAATCTTTATAGTTAAAAGTTTTTAGTTTAAAAACAATAAAGTTAAGTGAATCTCGAAAAGTGATAAGCTTATTTTTAAATGGCCCGTAAGGAGCGACATTAAAAATAAAAGTAAAAAAGAAGCTAAAAGACAAAATAAAAATCATGAGCTTCATTGCGGGAAGAAAACCTCTTTTAACCGCAACAAGATCTCTATTAAATGCATATTCTTTAAGGATTTGTACATTGTCGTTGAGTTGGCCTACGTAAAGATTGTCTTTAAAAAGTTGGTACTCGGCCCAAAAGGCAAAAATAATACAGGCCATCGTGGCGATAATTTTAATGGCCTGGTACAGAACATTAAAAATGATTAAGTCTTTCTTTTTTAATGGAAGGTTAACACTCCATTTAACAATGTTTGTAAGCGGAAAATGGTAAAAAAAGACACCATACATTGAAATATATAGAGTCCAGTTAAGAAAGAGAATTTGTTCAGTTAAGTTTTCTGCAAGAGGGTAAAATAAGACAATTCCTGCAATGATAGATAGCAGAAATGTCACAGCGAGCTTTTTAAAATAATCCGCTGTGTAGAGTTTAAGCAACTTTAGCATACTCTCCCCTGGGATTTTTTACGCGATATAAAAATAAAAATAGATCTTCTGTAGATGCTTTCTGCTTATATTCGGCCGGAATATTTATCACATCTTCATTCGAGATTAAAAAATATTCGGGCAACTCGAGGTAGTCCTCGATTTCTCCTAAAGGATAAGATTTTTTAACTCGCCAGACGACTTGTTGAATGTTTTCTTTTTTATCATTAAAAGAGAGCTGGCCATTTTTAAGAACAAATATGTGATCAAGAAAATGAGAGACTTCCGTGATGATATTTGTTGTGAGAAAAATTGTGCCATTTTTTTTCTCCGTATATTCTTTAAAAAGATTGAGATAGTACTGACGTCCATACACGTCTAGAACACTCGTAATTTCATCAATAAGTAAGATGTCCGGTGATTTACATAACTCTGCAATTAAAACGAGTTGCATTTTCTGGCCGCGAGAATATTTTTTAAACTGTTTATCCAGATCAATTCGCTGATGCTTAATTATTTTTTTAAATAATTTTTGATCCCATCTTGGAAAAAAGGTGGAGTAAAATTTAAAAAATTGTCGCATATTCATGGGGCCATCGAGTTCAATTTGTTCAGAAACAATGCCGATTCGGTGTTTATTTCTGGCCGAAACTTCTGTTAAGTTTTCGCCGAGCAGGGATCCTGTTCCGGTATTGGCATATTCAAGACCGACAATAATTTTGAATATTGTGGATTTTCCCGCACCATTTTCCCCGACTAATGTATAGAACTTTCCGGGATAAAGCTCCATTGAAACTTCTTTGAGAACTTTTTTAAATAAAAAGGATTTAGATATAGAGTCAATTTTTAGCAAAGGGTTGTCCATAATGCTACTTATCGGTGTGCATGGTGGTTACTTGATTTTTTAAGTTAAGTAATCAACAACTTTGGTCGATAAGTTAAAACAAGTTAAACATGAAATGGTGTAATTTGAGCAACGAAAATGACAGCATAGATATCGATATTGATGAGTCTCTTGATTTAAGTGATCTCAATGAAGTCGATGAGGTTATCGATGATTTAGATAAATCACTGAGTGATATCAATTTAGATGAAATATCTGAAGCGTCAGATGTCAAAAAACCTCATCGGTCTGAATATGATTCTACAGAAGAGTCTTCGAATGAAGTTGTTGGTATATCAAGTGATGACGGGGAGCCGGTTGGTTTATCAAGTGATGACGGGGAACCGGTTGGTTTATCAAGTGAAGATGATAAAACAGGCGACATCCCAATTGAAAATAGTTACGAAGATTTAGACGCTACCGGAGAGTTTGTTCAGGGCCAGGCAGAAGAAATGGAGGCAACTGGAGAAATTGAAATCAGTGATACTTTAGACTCTAAAAACGAAACAACTGAGTTTGAAGCTACAGAGGACACCAATGATTCAATTTCGGAGGGGTTAGAGAACTTAGATTCAATTGAAGATATTTCGGTGGATTTTGACCCTACAGACATCATTTCAGATGAAAGTGATCAAGAAAATGCAGTAGTGTTGCCAAACTTTAAAGAATGCGAAGACCTATCGGTCGCACTTTCACGCTTTGAGCATTACTCAATTGACCAACTAAATGGATGCTTAGATCAATTAGGACCTGAATTATTTAATGACAACGGCGAGTATGTTCGGGTTAAGCGAAAACTTTCTTCGTTGGTAAAAAAGAAAGAACAGGATATTCAGGATGCTCAACGACGTGAAATAGAAGAAATAGAAGCACAGCAAGAGGCAGAGAATAACATACTCCCCATTGATACTTTAATAAAAAAAGCGTCAGATGATCCAGATGAGATTGGAACGTCAAATATTGAAAAAAAGAAAAACTTCATCAGTGGTTCAATAAGCCAAATTAAAAACTTGGCAAAAATTAAAGCTGCTTCGCAATTAGGTAGGCGTAAAAAACAAAGTGAAACAGAAGAAGCTTCAGTAGGTCTCGAGAAAGAGGATGCATCCCGAAGTTTAAAAAGTGATATCATCAAAAACAATTTGAGTGAACCGAAAAAAATCATCGGTGAGTATTTTACTGAGGCATTAAAAACACGTACGTTTGCAACAGGTTTTTTGATTATTTTTGAGATAGTAAAAACAACGTTGCCGGCAATAATTGTTGGTCTTTTTGTTTTAGAATTGAATCAAAAGTCAGTGACACCTGATATATTAGAGTCACTTGTTTCAAATGACCCCGCGAGAGTTCAAATTGGTCTGGAGCTCGTGAAGTCTAATGTAAAAAGCATAAGCGATAGAAATAAATATTACGAAATTGCGAAAAAGAAAATAGAACAAGAAATCGACATGGCCTGGAGCCCGAGATCAGGTGATGATTTAATTAAAAAAGCGATTTTTAGTCTAAGTCTGGCGAATTTAAAATTCCAAGATGAAGCCTTCAACTTAGAGAGTTTTATCGCAGAAAAAATTAAACTCAATAAAAAAACGATTCGTTCAAGCTATGAAACTTTCTACAATACTGAAATTGATAAACTTTCAAATAATAGTAACTTTATTAGTAACTTGCGTGAAGCCAACATATTTCTCACTAATAAAAAATGTTTAAATGCTCTAGAGAAATTTATCGAGGCTGAAAGATTATCAGATTATTCAAAGTCTGTAGATTACGGAAAAACTCTGGCGGTAAATTGTATCAGTGCATCAGGAAATAGAGCGATCGTTACGCAGAAAATCTTTGAATTACAAGGTAAGGTCGATGCGAACACATTTTTGCGTGAAACAAGAATACGTAAACCCGCTGGCAAATATTAATTGAACTTCAAAGATTGTTCACGATACTCAAATTGAGTTTAACCGATTGATTTCATCATTCATCAGGTTTCTTGTTTTCTTCGTTAATTCGTTAAGGTCATCGTTATTTAATCCAGATGTCTGAATTGGATCGAGTACGTTTATATGAAGTAGACCGGAGTTCCATTTGTTTAGATCGATGTTTTGATGCCAGCTAGAAACACAAATGGGAACCACTGGTACTTGGGCGCCAATAGCTGTTCTGAAGGCTCCTTTCTTAAAAGGCATGAGTCCTTTACCCTTACTTCTTGTTCCTTCAGGCATGATGAGGATCGATAAATTTTTTTCTCTTATAATTTTATTTACTTTTTCCATGGCTTTAAGGGCCTTTGATCTTTTTTCTCTTTTAATAAGGATATTTCCACTAAGCCAATAAAAAAGACCGAAAATGGGAAGCCATAGGATTTCCTTTTTTCCCAAAGATACGGTTTGTTTCATTCGAATAATTCCACCAAGCACTAAGTCGTAATTAGATTGATGATTCATCACAAAAACGCAGGGACGGTTTTTTTGCATGATCTCTTTATTTGTAAAAATAACTTTGAAACCTAGGATTTTATGAGCAACTGGTCCCCATGTCGAAGCGAAAAAAAATAAATTTTTGGGGTTAAATGGCCGAATTAGACAGAGAATTAATGCAGGTGGTGTGAAAACCAAAAAAGAAAAGCCGAGAAAGAATATCCGAACAAATGCCAGCATTAATTAATTCCTAATGATGAAGATGCCTCATCAGCATAAGTTGAATTTGTTGGGAAGTCCACTGTTAGCCGCATCTCCTCAGTTGGTGAATTTCCACTTTGAAGTAACTTGGAGTCGATATATGTTTGGGTTACTTTAGCGTCATTATGATTCAAATAGTCTCTGACAAATAATAAGTCTTTGGTTTGAAAGTATAAATAAGTCGCACACGCTTTTCTGAAACTATGTGGAGTAATGTTATTTACTACGTTACTTTTTCGGCAAATTCGAAGGACCCAATTATAGATACTTTTGATGTCATATTTTTTGCCTTTACTGTTTTGGAATAAGGCACCTGTGGAGATGCGTTTTTTGTTCAAATAAAGGTCTAAAATTTCAAAAATTTTGGGGGAATTTTGTGGGTATAGCGTGTGAATGTATCCACCTTTTCTGGCAAAAGTAATCGTTTTGGTTTCGAAATCAAAATTGCTAATATCAAGATTTCTCACCTCACTGAGTCTGAGGCCTCCCCAATACAACAACCCTGTTAGAAGTTTATCCTCAACTCGGTAAATCGTTTCTTGAATTTTTTCCCAATCTTTTTGCTCCAAGATTTTGGTATGATTGATGTCGACATCTTTTAATTTAATTCCATGAATCTTTGATTTTACTGGATTAGTCTTAAAATGCTTTCCGTTGTCCTCATAGCGTTGCTTTAAGAACTCAAAAAAGTTTTTTAGGCAGCTGATATGACGCTTTCTACTGGCCACACCAAGGGCCTGAGATCGAATGATTTTTTTTGAAGGCACACTTAGTTTTGCTGTACTTGATTTTCTCCTGAATACCTTTTTGAGAAAGTTTTTTACTCGGGTAAGGGGAGGAGAGTGAATGACGAACTCTCCGCCATTGGCCAGATAGTCCAAATATTTTCCGATGATCTGACTGTTCGTTTCATGTAGCTTTTTTTTATGTCCGTACTCAAGCCATTCCAAAAATTGCAAAAGATCGTTTTGATAACTTTTAATTGTGTGGGGCGATTTGTTCAGTCGCTCTAAATTTTCGAGATAAGTATAAAGGTGTGCCCGATGTTGTCTTTTTAGTTGATCAATTCGTTTGGATGTCGATTTTTCGATAATATATTGCATATAATTTATATTATACGAATTATTAAATATGTAAAGTATTGAAAATACAAAATCGCCCCAAATTTGATTTGGGGGTACCCTAGGTATAGGGTAAAAAATCTTTTTGATCGAAGTATGATGACAATACCTTAATTCTTCACAAGTATTACTGAAATCATTGTGGCCAACAGATATCGGCAGCACCTTAATCAACTAAAGTACTGCCACCTGAATTGTTTAGGTCAAGCGCAGAGTCTTATTGAAGTGAGGCGTTTGAATTTGCCTCCGCTGCAACAGCAGCTGGAGTGGTTGTATTGTTTGCCGTGGCCGGGGCCTGTTTAATCTCGATAATATTACTTACATTGGTCGCCGTTAAATCTGATTTGTTAATTTCACCATGGTGTCTACGATCTACATAAATAAGTCGAATTGCTTTTAATTTATTTTTATCGATACCCTTCATTCGAAGCTTCATTCGTCTGGTACTAACTCCGTTGCTAAAGAGATAGGTAACTCCTCTTTTTTCCCATTCTTTACTTCCAACCAATTTCTTTTGAACGATTATTTTAAATGCTCCTGTAATATCCATCGCACTTATTGCAGTAAGCTCAGAATCGCTAGTAAATTCGTAATCTACTAATTTAAGAAATCGAATAGGGCCTTTTTCTTCAGATCTTTCCGTAAAATCATATAGCGATTTTGATGGGTAATCCCAGCCTGTTTTGGCGATATCACCACGATGGGCCAAGCCAATTATTCCATCGATATCATCATCATGAAGTCCTAATTTATTTTTCCATCCAGCAGATGACATGACTGCATCCTCTTCCAACATGACATGCCCATCTAATGACATGGTTGAATTATGTGGGTCGCAGTTGGAGCGATTTCCGTCGAGTGGATATTGGTCACACATACCCCAAACGTGACCGAACTCATGCACGAGCGTCGTGGTTGTTAAAAACGTACTTGGCCCTGGTAAATAAACAGTTTTATTTCTACTTTTTAATAATTGTAAAATTTCAGCTGCAGAGCGTTTCTTTTTTGTCGCTTGCTCTAATGAGATGAATCTTCGGCCTGCTTGTTCAGGCCAATTAGATAGATTGAGTACACGCGCAAAATCAGTAACAACTCGTTCAGAGTTTTCACCGTATCTGTATTGAACACTTTTTTGAGTGTAGCCTAATGTTGTTCCTGAAGGTACGTTTTCTGACATATACAGGTCTGATTTTCCACATATTTGTTTATATGCTTTGGCGTAGTCGTTTACCTTCCAACCCGATTTTGGGGCGGGAAGTTTTTTAACGATGAAATCAAGGGGAATTTTACGGTCGATGTAAAAGGCCCAGATATTAACTGCTGCCTCAACTTCTTCTTTGAAGCCAGGATATTTTTTAACGAGTTTTTCACTTAAACATATTTTATATGGTTGACCTTTTTTTAAGGTGCTTAAAAATACAGGACTGCTTGCATATTTAGATACAGATTCTAGGTGACCAAAGTTGCTAAGAATCGCTTCATTGGGCCCTTCATTTTGAGATAGATGATCCTGTTGTGTCTCGATACAAGAAACGCTGATAAGTGAGGCGGTAGAGAGAATTAAAAACTTTTTAAGCATGAATAGTCCTTTTCTCGTCCCCACGATTGCGACCAATTTAGCACAGAGTTAGATGCAGTGCGTTGGTATTGTAAAAATTACGGCCTATTGTCTAGTGAATATGGGGCTGTAAATAGGTAAAAATATGGGAATTTACTAGACAGAATATCTAACCGGCCGTTAGACCCAGTTAAATTTATTTAGTTAACGTTTTGTCTGGGGAACATTTATGCTCGAAAAAACCCGAAAACCTTATAATATATCTGAGGAGCTCAATATGTCAGAAATGCCTATTTCGAAAGAAAAAGCACAATTTCATATACCTGAATTACAGCACCGTAATTTTAGAGACGACCAATTTTGGAAAGATATTCCTGGCTGGGCATCTGTGACTAGAGAAGAGTTTGGAAGCCATCTTTGGCAATTAAAAAACTCGATCACTAAAGTTGATCAAGTTGAAAAAGTCCTCGGTAAACTGGCGACAAAAGAATTAATGGCCGACATCCGTCACGGCCAAAAAATCACGCCAATGAATATTAGAATTACTCCTTACATATTTGCGCTCATTGATTGGCAAAACTATATCGACGACCCACTAAGAAAACAGTTCTTACCACTAGGGTCTCAATTTTTACCAGATCATCCTTATTATCGCGATGATTCGTTAAGTGAAGATACTGACTCGCCAGTGGCGCTCCTTACTCATCGCTATAACGACAAGGTTTTATTTTTACCAACAACTTTATGTCCGGTTTACTGCTCCTATTGCACGCGCTCAAGAATTGTGGGCGGCGGTACAGAAACAAAACCAAAAGATACTTATGGAGCAAGCCAAAAACGTTGGGAAGACGTTTTTGCTTATATCAGAAAAAATTCCAACATTGAAGACGTCGTTATCTCTGGTGGAGATGCTTACATGCTCACTCCGGCTCAAGTTAAATTTATCGGAGAGAGCTTACTTCAGATTCCTCATATTAGAAGAATTCGTTATGCCACTAAAGGGATCGCGATTTTTCCAATCAAAATTATTTCTGATGATGCTTGGTTTAAAGCACTTATAGACGTTCAAAAAATGGGAAGAAGTTACGGCAAGCAAGTTGTTATTCACACGCACTTTAGCTGTGAAAATGAGATCACAAAATGGTCACAACTCGCGATGGATCGGTTGTGGTCAGAGGGACTACTTGTGAGAAACCAAGCAGTTCTTCAAGATGGAGTTAATAACGACGTTGAAAAGATGGTGCTTCTTACTCGAAAAGTTGCTTATATGAATATTCAGCCTTATTACGTTTACCAACATGATATGGTTCCAGGTTGTGAGCATTTTAGAACGACTCTTGCTGAAGCCGTTGAACTAGAAAAAGCTGTTAGAGGAACGACTGCGGGATTTAATACGCCGACTTTTGTTTGTGATCTACCTGGTGGTGGCGGAAAACGTCACGTTGCGAGTTATGAATATTACGATAAAGAAAATGGTATTTCTGTTTGGAAAGCACCGAACGTTAAACCTGGTGAAACTTTTATGTACTTTGATCCTATTCATAAGTTATCTCCAGAAGCCCAGGCCCGTTGGAATAACGAGGGAGACCGAGATTCAATGATTGCGGAAGCAAAAAAGAAAGTTAATTTATAAAAAAAAAGCCGCTAATTAAAGCGGCTTTTTTTTTGATCGACTATGAGCCAGAAATCGATAATTCACTAAACCTGATCTTCGGTGCGAAAAATCCTTTATAAGTATTTGCATGAAGTTGATCGCCGAGAGCACCAATTTGGTTTTTCATGATTTGATAAAAGTTTCCTGAAAGCGTAATTCCTTTAAATGGAATCACCTCACCACTTCGGTGAAAAAATCCACTAATCGCAAAAGAAAAGTCACCACTGATGGCGTTCGCCCCACTGTGGAGTCCTTGCATGGACACAATTTCTAGATACGGCCGATCAAGTAATTCATTTTCAGAAGTTTCACCGTGAGAAATAACCTTTGTTGTGCCGCCGACGCTAAGCTGTCCTTTTGCTCCTCGTGAGGCCCGTGCATTATTTTCTAATTTCAATTCACTTGCGGTGGCCGAATTTTGATAGAAGCTTTTTAGCACGCCATTTTCAATGAGGTTTAAATCACTCATGGCGATGCCTTCGTCATCAAAGAGATGATAGTAGCTTGCCTTCTCAAAATGAGGGAGGTCATTGATCGTTAATAGCTGGGAGAAAATTTGAGTATTCAGTTTATCTTTAAATGGATTTTTTCCCTCAGCAGTGCTTTTTCCTGAGTAGATGACGGAAAAGCAGCCGAGAAAATCTTGCAAACAATCAGTTGTAAAAATAACGTCATATTTTCCCGTCTCAAGAGGTCCTGCTTCAAAGAGTCCTTTTGCTACTTCATAAGAGTGATTAGCAATGCTTTCAACATTCAAATCACTAAACGTTCGGCCGCTAATGCCTTTATAGTGCATCCCATTTTTAGCACCCTCTTCCATCAAGCATGAAGTATAGCAAGAAAAACTCTTGGAGCGCTCATAGCTAAGAAGTCCTTCGCTGTTTAAAATATAACTCTCTCCCGTTGATTCACTATAGCCATTATAAGGAGAGCTTTTAATTCGAGAATCAAGCTTTTTAACTTCCCGCTCAAGCGATAAGCAGAGCTCGATTTTTTCTTGCGTGTCTGTTGAGTCCTCAGCGAAGTTTTTTTCATGATCATTGATGAGTTGAGTTTTTCCTGTCGGTTTAACAATTTTTTGATGAGGATCTTCTTTCATGATAGCGGCATTTTCAATTGCGAGATCAACCATTTCGTTAAGGCTGTTTTGGCCTAAATTTTCCGTATAGCTAATTCCGACTTGATTGCCTTTGATCACTCGAACACCAATGGATCGCGCATTTGAAATCTGGTATTTATCAATTTTCTCTTGATCGGCGGAGAGTGAAAAACTCTCCGCTCTTCCTAACATGACTTCTGCTTGGTCTGTTTTTTTGTTGGCGTATGCTAAGGTTTGCTCCATGGAGGAGATTAATTCTTGATTTAATTCAGTACTCATTTTTATTGTCCTCCTACTAAAATTTCATCTACTTTCAGCGCGGGTTGTCCTACGGTTACAGGAACACTGCCACTGACGGAACCGCACATGCCGGCCGAAAATTTTAAGTCATTTCCAACCATTGAAATTTTTTGCAGTGTCTCCGGGCCTGTCCCAATTAAAGTTGCTCCTTTAAGTGGAGATGTGATTTTTCCGTCCTTAATTAAGTAACTCTCCAGTGCTGCAAAATTAAATTCACCCGTGCCAGGAGAGACTGAGCCTCCGCCCATGGCCTTACAGAATATGCCATGTTCAATCGTAGAAACCATTTCATCTAATGAATAATTTCCGGCCTCAATGTAGGTGTTTCGCATTCTTGAGGCAGGCGCAAATTTATAGCTTTGTCTTCTGCCACTTCCCGTTGGTTTGTAATCCGTTTTTAAGCTACCCACGTAATCACATAAAAAGTTCGTGAGTTTACCATCTTTAATGAGCTGAGTTTTTTGAGTTTTCATGCCCTCATCATCAATATTAATGGAGCCCCATTCGTTTGAGATTGTACCGTCATCAACCGCACTCACGGCAGAGTGAGCAATCTGCTCATCCATTTTATCCCAGAACACGCTGGATTTTTTTTGCACGCTTGTCGTTTCAAGCAAATGGCCACAGGCTTCATGAAAAATAACGCCGCCAAATCCATTGCCAATAACCACCGGCATTTTTCCACCTGGGCAAGGTGCTGCATCAAGCTTGACGAGTGCCTGCGCACTAGAGAGCTCAGCAAGCTCTTTCGGGTCAACTGCTTGGCCAAATTCCCAGCCTTGGAGTGCGCCGGGGGCGAAATAGCCGGTAGACTGCTCCCCGTTTTTTTCGGCAATTACGTTACTCATCACACGACAGTAGTGCCTATTATCTTCAGCAACAAGGCCGTGAGAGTTAAAAATTTGCACATACTGATGGCGTTGAAGAAGTGACGCCTCTGAAATCTTGATGAGCTCCGACGCCGCTAGAGCGTTTTGGCTAATTGATTTCAGGTAGGCAATTTTTTCTTCGGTAAAAGGGGAGTGGTGCAACCCTTTTGTTACCGGGTGAATATCGTTAACGGCAACCGACTTAAACGCCTGAAGATTTGTTTTTCTCTCGGCCTTATAGCGTTCACCTAAAATTTTAGAGACCCGCAATAGTTCATTTTTATCCGCACTATTGGTGTAACCGTAAAGAACTTCGGTGCCGTAAATTAATCTAATGCCGACGCCAAAATCAATTCCTTGATTAACGGATTCGACAATATTATTTTTGACTCTTAAGTTTTGA
>JAURQB010000200.1 GCA_030836365.1 Bdellovibrionota bacterium
AAATTAAAATTAAAAATGTAGAATACATTCGGAGTATTAATGAGTGATCATATAAAATTAAAAGACATATTGGAGACAGTGCTTGAATTAAATTCGGGTGAATATACTGAGGATATCTCCATCGAAAACAATGAGAAATGGGACTCAATCAAGCACCTTCAGCTCATGTCAACAATAGAGCAAGAATTCGGCATTACTCTAGGTGATGATGACTTACTTAATCTTACAAGTTTAGAAAGTATTAAGAAACGCTTAGAAGAGGTATAAATGCTATCAAATATATCCCCACAAGCTAAAATAGGTAACAATGTAACAATTGGTGATTTTGTAAAAATCCATGACAATGTTGAGATAGGTGACAATTGTATCATTGGGGATTTTTGCCATATTGGTGTTCCGTCAAAAAATGCTGATGGTAAAAATTTAATTATTGGAGCGAACTCGAACATCCGCAGTCATACAGTCATTTATCAAGGCGCTACATTTCTAGAAAAGCTAGAAACAGGGCATCATAGTTTAATTAGAGAAAATGTACATGCAGGAAAAAATCTTAGAGTGGGAAGCTACTCTGAGCTAGAGGGAAATATTAAAATTGGCGATTTTACTCGCATTCACAGCAAGGTCGCGATTTCTCCAGGTTGTGAAATTGGAGACCTCGTTTATCTATTTCCCAGAGTTCAAACAAGTAATGACCCCCTCCCTCCAAGTCACATTGGTGAACCTGTTAAAATCGATAGCCTGGCCGTAGTATCCATAAATTCTTTATTGATGCCTGGGACGAATATTGGTTTTGGTGCATTTGTTAGTGGGTCGAGTGTCGTAAAAAATGACGTTGCTCCCGGAATGTGCGTTGCTGGCTCTCCTGCTAAGCCTATTTGCAAAGTAACAAAAATGATCAACCTTAAAAATAAGATCATTCACCCATGGCCTAATCATTTTAAGGATAACTATCCTGAAGAAAGTCATCAATTAATTGATTCCTATATGGATAAATTAAAAGAGTTAACGTCCTAGTAATACTCGCCTGACTCGTAGAATAAAGATCAATTTTATTAGCTCTAATAACGCCATTGAAACAACTTTAAAGCTCGCCCCTTTTGGTTCGCCATAAAGCCTTGGTAAATATACTGTTTGATGCTCTTCAAGCTTAATTGAGTTTCTCATTAACTTTGTCACAATTTCAGTTTCAATAAGTGAGCTTTTTAACTCCAGTTTTATTGAATCTAAATTTTGTTTTTTATAAATTTTTACCCAATTAACATCTTTTATTTTTGCCCCAAGAACATATTGGATCAGCCATCTATTAAAATTAGAAATAAAATGTCTAAAGGCGGTATAAGGACCTTTATCAACTCGATAAAAACTAACCATTGTATCAACGTCTATATTTGCATGAGGAATTAAATCAGGAATATTAAACTGACCGTCACCTGCCATTGCCATGACATTTTCTTTTGTAGCAGCAAAAAAACCTGTTCTTATTGCCTGGCCAATTCCTAGATTAGTCTTATGCTCTTTTAAGATAATTTGAGGAATATTTTTGGAAAGCTCAAGTATTTTACTTTTCGAATTGTCCGTTGACCCATCATTGACAACGATGATCTCAAAGTCGTCAACCTTCATTTTCTCGGTTAGAGTTGTTGATAATTCATTTAATACCGTAGAGAGATTACCTTCTTCGTTATAACATAAAACAATAATCGACCAACTTTGCGCCATAGAAAATTCCAAGTGATTTACACTCTATATTGTAATAGAGGGAGACATTTATTAAAACGAGTTTATTTTTTCCTATGAAAATGATCTCAAGTAATGAAGCACTCCCTGAATTTCTTTCTTATCATCTCCCCTTAGGATTTCTTTAGGTCGAAATTTCATTATAGACTCTACTTCTATGATATTGGCGACACCAACAGAGTTCGTCATAAACTCAAAGGCACTTTCATCATTAAGACTGTCTCCAATAAAAGTACAATCCTCTTGTTTAGTATCTTTCATTTTTAAATAGTGCTCAATAGATTTTCTTTTAGATATATTTCCACTCCAAAAATTCAAATGAACATTTGAGCGACTAAAATTAATTTTTCGGCTTTCCAGAAAGGCCTCTATTTCAGCGTCCTGATTAATTGTTTCCAATAATCCAAGATCAATGGCCCTATCCGTTACTCGGCAAGCAGAGTCTTCACTTAGCTGAATACCTTCAAACTGACTTAAGAGTAACTGAGTAGACTCTTCAAGATTAGCGATGTTTTTTTTATCAATAAGCGGAATATCTTCAAAAAAATGTGTCCCAGTCTTTTTAACAGAGAGCATTCCTCCTCCCTCTGTGATAACACAATTTATGTCAAAATGAGTCAGTAGAAAGTGGGCCCATGATAAAGGTCTTCCTGTCACAATCACAAGTTCTGATTTGTTTTGTTGAATTATTTTTAATACATCAAAAAAAACAGGGGAAAATTTCCCCTGCTCTGTAAGTGTTCCATCAAAATCGCTAAATACTATTTTTGGAAAATATTTCATTTATTGAAGAGGGTAAGCCAACCCTAGAAACATTCCCGTGAATGAATCTTTTAATCCTAAGTTCATCTCTACGGATGCTGTAAATTTATCAAGTTGCTTTACAGGTATTTTCCCTGTCCAACCAGCTGCAAGAGAAAAAAGTGTTTCGTAAGTTTTTGAATCGCCATTGAGACCAATTCCAATTGGTAAAGCAACAA
>JAURQB010000201.1 GCA_030836365.1 Bdellovibrionota bacterium
GAAATGAATTTGAAAAAGGGAGAAGCCTACATTGGAGAGGATCTTGCTGAGGAACTTGGGATTAAGCTTGGAGACTCATTTCGTAGTCTTATATCAAGCCATCAGGGGAGTGGTTTAGTTATTAAAAATTTTGTCGTAAGAGGTTTTTTCAAAACGAATCTTTATGAAAAAGATTCAAGACTCGCGATTGTTAGTATTGCTGATTTTTTTTCAGAAGGAGATATTTTATTTAATCACTCAATATTTAGCTTCAATTACCCTTATCTTCCTTTTGAGCAACAAAAGGACCGTCTTTTTGCGTTAAACGAGTTATTATTTAGTATTGATAAAGAGCTTTATGCAACTCCCTATTGGGATGATTACTCGACTTTGATAGAGGCAGTTGAAATTGAAAAAGTATCTATACTAATTGTTTTACAAGTTATCGTCCTGGTTTCAGTTTTTAACTTACTTTCGTTTCTTATCTTTTTTAGAGAAAAAAAGATCAAAGAATTATTTACATTGCATGCAATTGGTTTAACTCCCAAAAAAATTAACCAAGTTTGGTATTATCTCTCTACATACCTGTGGGTGAGCTCAGTTTTGATATCTATTGTACTTGTCGCTATTTTTGGCAAGGTGCTAGAGTTTATCTCGTCGCAAATGATGCCAAAAAATATTTATCACCTTGGGGAGATAAATATTTATTTATCATTTGGAAACTACATTATTGTATATGCAATAAGTCTGTGCTGGATATTATTAATGACGTTTATTTTAACGAGGAAATTTAAGTCAGACTCACTTCTGCGTGGGCTACGGCAACAATACAGCTAATTTAAGGGATATATTTAAAAATGAATGAAATGATCATATTAAATAACGTGTCCAAAAAATTTGGGGACTTTTACGCTCTAAAAGATTTAAGCTTGGAAATTGGAAAGCATGAGAAGGTAGCGATTTATGGTTCATCGGGAAGCGGAAAATCTACGCTTCTATATTTGCTTGGGGGATTAGATCGTCCAACAACTGGTAGTATTAGTTGCTTTGGCGAGAGCATCGACTTGTATTCTGACCATGATCTCGCATTGTATCGAAATAATTCTATTGGCTTTATTTTTCAGTTTCACTTTTTACTTGGCACCTTAACTGGCTTAGAGAACATTCTTCTACCTGCGCAGATTAGTGGGCATCATGATGTCTCTTCCATAAAAAAAAATATAATGAATTATGCCCAAGAGCTTGGCGTCGATAACATTCTGAATAAGCTACCTTCGGAGATGTCTGGTGGGCAGCAGCAAAGGATAAATATTTTAAGGGCCATCTCTCTCAAGCCAAACATCCTCCTTTGTGATGAACCAACAGGAAATCTAGATTCAAATAACTCCAAAATAGTCATTGATTTACTAGATAAAATTTCTACAGAGACAGGTGCAACGCTTCTTGTGGTCACGCACGACAAGAGTGTTGCGTCGCGTTTCCATCGACGAGTTGAAATCTTAGATGGTGGTTTGGGAAATCAAGTAACGAATTCATTGTAATATTGTTAAGTTATTGGTAATTTTTATCGCTATCGAAAACTATTAGATGTAATTAATGAAAAATTCATTTTTTAACTTTTTGCAAAAAGTTATTATTATTTTTGTCTTTCTTCCAAGCTTTGCATTCGCTGCAAAGTCACTCTCTAATACTCCACTATTCAAAGTTAAGAAGATTGTTGTTGAGGGAAACAATAAAGTAGAGCAACAGTCCATCCTGACGAGAATATCTGCCCGAGTTGGTAAAACGGTCTCCGCTCAGTCCGTTCGAGACGATATAGAGCGAATTTATCGAATGAATTATTTTGAGTGGGTTGAAGTTCATGAAGACAAAAACTCTACATTGAGAATCGTCGTCAAAGAGAAACCTGTTATATCATCAGTTCAGTTTCTCGGAAATGATGAAATCGACGCTGATGACTTGGAAGAGGTCATCAAGACAAAAGATTTTGGGATACTGGATGTAAATAAATTAAAAGAAGACGTGAAGGCATTAAAAAAACATTATGAAGAAAAAGGTTATTACCTGGCTCGAATAGATTTTGAAACAGAGAACCAGCCAAATGGAAACGTTGGTATCATTTTCAATATTACAGAGTTTGATAAGGTTAAAGTCAAAAAGGTTACTTTTCTTGGCAACAAAGTTTTTCAGGACTACCAATTGAAAGATATCATGGAGACCAGGGAAGATTCTTTTTTTGGTGGAATGAGTGGTGCTGGTAATTATAAGGAATTTAATTTTCAAACAGACATTGAGAGAATTAAATATTTTTATAAAACGAAGGGCTACTTGCAAGTAAATATCGGTAACCCAGAAGTAACAATCTCTGAAGATCGTCGTTGGGTTTTTATTACTGTTAAAATAAATGAAGGCCCTGAGTTTAAAATTAACAGCGTTCTTTTCTATGGCGACTCAATGTTTAGTGATGACCAGCTTAGAAACATGACGAAGCTAAGGGAAGGGGATATTTATTCTGAAGAAAAACTTCGGATCGATATCAAGAATCTAACTGAAGCATATCAAGATAAAGGCTACGCATTCGCAAATGTTCTTCGAACTCTTGATGTTGTACCTGGTGAAAACAAAATCGATCTTACATTTTCTTTTGAAAAAGGAAAATTGGCTCACTTTGGGCACATCAATATCAAAGGTAATCATAAAACTCGCGATAAAGTAATTCGTCGTGAATTAAAAATTCTTGAAGGTGGAGTGTTCTCAGGTACGGACCTTCGGGTCTCTAGGGAGAATGTAAATAGGTTGGGCTTTTTTGAGCCTGGAAGTGTTGTATTTAATACCGTAAGCAGGCCGGGCCGAGACGATATTATAGATATTGAAATCACTGTAAAAGAAAGAAATACTGGTCAGATCTCATTGGGGGCTGGTTATTCTACTGCGACAGGTGCATTTTTACAGGCATCAGTGGCACAGAACAACTTTCTTGGGAAAGGCCAAAATTTAAGCCTAAGTCTTTCGCTCTCCAAGGTGAATAAGACCTATAATCTAGGTTTTACTGAACCTTACTTATACGACACAAAGTGGACAGCTGGCGGGGATATTTACAGTCAAAACAATAACGCCTCTGCTTCTCTTAGTTACAAAAGACAAGGCTTTGATTTGAGATTAGGCTATCCAATTTTTGATTACACCAGATTGTTTGGGACCTATAAATTTGAAGATACGACAATTAACTCTGTTAATGACCCTACAATTGATGAAAATCTTGAAAATGGTTTAGCTTCAATGGTTAGAGTTTCAACCATACGAGATTTAAGAAATAACACCTTTGAACCAAGTTCAGGTTACTATTTGAGCCTTTCCTCTGAGTATGCAGGTCTGGGAGGTGTTAAGAAATGGTTTAAGCTTGAAATGGATACAAGGTATTTTTACAGGGTATATGGAGATCTTGTTTTCCGCTCTCGGTTGTACGCTTCTCGTATATACGAGGTTGATGATCGAGCAATTCCAAGAACTGAAAAGTTTACTTTAGGGGGAGCACGAAACCTTAGAGGTTACCCTTTCGAGGGAATTGGCCCTAAGCTTGAGGTTGAAACTGATAATGGCAAAGTCATTTACAACAAAGGTGGAGAGTTTGCCGCTTACACCTCATTGGAATTAGAGCATCCACTAGCAAGGGAAGCTGGCCTAAAGTGGGTAGTATTTTTTGATGCTGGAGATGCAGGTGATATCGATCAATTTAATCTTTATATGGATTACGGGTTTGGTTTACGGTGGTTCAGTCCAATCGGTGTTCTTAGGTTTGAATGGGGATTTCCAATTAAAACTGATGAAACAACTGTTTCTGATAGCCAATTCTTTTTTGATATAGGACAATTATTTTAAAATTTTATTTAGGAGTAAAAATGAAATATGTAATTTCTCTATTAATGATGCTTTCTGTGAGTACGCCTTCATTTGCTTTACTAGTTGGCAAAGTTGATATCCAAAATGTACTTGTTTCAGTTAAAGAAGGAAAAAAAGTAAGAGATCAATTAAAAGATGAATTTGAGAAAAAAAGAAAGATTCTTGATTCTGAACAAGAAAAAATTAAAAAACTGCAACAAGACTTTTCAAAACAGAGCCTAGTCATGAATGACAAAGCTAAGGTCGAGAAAGAAAAAGAGATTCAACAAAAGATTATTGAGCTTCAACAAAAGTCTCTCGGATTTCAAAAAGAAATTCAAGAAATGGAAGGTAAAATGAAAGCTCCAATTTTAGAAAGAATTAAAACTATTGTTGATCAAGTTTCTAAAAAAGCAGGCGTTGATGTAACCTTTGAAATGAGTACGGCTCCAGTTATCTACGCTAAGTCTGAAAAAGACCTTACTTCTGTTGTTATCAGTGAGTATGATAAAAAGTATTCAAAGTAATTCTCGGGCGATCGAATGAATATTTTCGATGTAGAAAATTTAGATAAGCATATATCACCGTTAACCCCCGCACAAATTGCGGGGGTTTCTCTATCTGGTATATGTAAATCTAAAAATATTAAAAAAAATCATCTTTGTTTTATAAATGGCAAGGCTCCATTGTCAGAGGTGCTCATTTCAGCCAAGGAGAAAGGGAGTAAAATTCTCAATGAAATGGTTTTTATCGTAGATGAAAAATTTTATGATAAACAGCCTGAGGAGTTAAACTCTATTCCAACTGATTTGATCGCACTGACAAAAAACTTTGATGAAGTTATGTGCCTTGTATCGAAATTTTTTTATGAACAAAAATATGTAGATACTCAATATTTATTGGATGGAAGGCAGACAGGTGAAGTCAATGTATGTCCCACCGCACGGATTGCTCAAGGTGTTTTTATCGGGGAAAGCGTTAATATTGAATCTAATGTGGTCGTTATGCCTGGTTGTGTGATCATGGGAGGCGTGACTATTTCCCAAAATACAGTTCTATACCCGAATTGCACTATTTATCCTGAAACGAAAATTGGAAAAAACTGTCTTATACATGCAGGCACTGTCATCGGCTCAGACGGTTATGGGTATAATTTTATGCAAGGAGAACACAGAAAAATTTGGCATATTGGTGGCGTTTCTATTGGCAGTGAAGTTGAGATTGGTGCGAATTGTACAATTGATCGAGGTACCTTTGATGACACTATTGTAGAAGATGGTACTAAGTTAGATAACTTGGTTCACATTGCACATAATTGTCACTTAAAAAAAGGTGTGATTATTTGTGCTCAATCCGGGTTAGCCGGAAGTGTGACAGTTGGGCAATTCAGCGCGATGAGCGGACATGTTGCCGTTGCTCCTGGAGTAGAAATAGGTAACCAATGTGAGGTTGTTGGCCACTCCGCCGTATTTGATAATGTTGAAGATAAGACAAGACTTGCAGGTACTCCTGCTAGGCCGATGAAAGAATGGTTGCGCTCAATTGCGGCCATCAGACGACTAACTAAAAAGTAGTTTATTAAGATCTTTTGTATGAGGTAGGTTGAAATGTTATTTAATTCAGAAGAAGTTAAAAAATTTATTCCTCACCGTGATCCATTTCTTTTTATTGATTCAGTTGAGTCAATACAATTGAGTGGATGGGAGTTTGGAAAAGGCACTGTCGATGCAAAGTCCGCGGTTGGCGGAATTGTTAGCGCCTCCTTTTATGCCAATCCAGAATTAGAAATCTTCAAAGGGCATTTTCCTGGAAAGCCAGTTTTACCTGGTGTCATACAAGTCGAAATGATGGCGCAAGCTTCAAGTTTTGTGATGGCTTTTTTTATTGATGATCCATTTAGTGAGTCGACACTAGACGTTGCTTTGACTTCTGTAAATGATGCGAAGTTTAGAAAGCCTGTACTCCCAGGCATGAAACTAGATATAAAAGCTACAATTACTCGCTATAGAAAACCAATGGTTGTCACGGATTGTGAAGTTTACTGTGATAATCAACTAATGAGTCAAGCGACTGTCATTGCATCTGTTCGTTACTAGGAATTAAAAATGAAAAA
Source organism: Bdellovibrionota bacterium (assembly GCA_030836365.1). GTDB lineage: Bacteria > Bdellovibrionota > Bacteriovoracia > Bacteriovoracales > Bacteriovoracaceae > UBA1511. Next base: position 5,972 of record JAURQB010000201.1, read on the forward strand.
TATCGAAGTACACCCAACAGCAATTTTATCAAAAGATGTTGAATTAAGTGAAGGTTGTATCATCGGGCCTTACAGCATACTTGATGGAAAGATTAGGCTTGGGAAGAACTGCAAAGTAGAGTCTCACGCTGTTTTGCGCGGGACGATTACTGCAGGTGAGGAGAATCAATTTTTTCAATTTTGCAGCATTGGAGAGGTTCCTCAAGATATTTCTTACAAGGGCGAGGATACGAAGGTAAAAATTGGCGATAGAAATATTTTTAGAGAATATGTATCAGTTCATCGAGGAACTCTCAAGCAAGATGGAATCACAATCATTGGTAATGATAATTTATTGATGGCACATACTCATGTTGGACATGATTGTAATATCGGCAGCAACTGTATCATCGTAAACTCAGCAAATATCGCAGGACACGTTGTGATTAAAGATAGAGTAATTTTAAGTGGTGCTAGCGCTGTATCTCAATTTGTTACGATTGGCCGTGGTGCTTATATTGGAGGCTCTACAACGATAGATAGAGATATCCCCTCGTTTTGTACGGCAATCGGTAATAGAGTTAAAATTAAAGGAATCAATATCATTGGGTTACGAAGGCAGGGGTTTTCTAGAGAGGTCATTGCTGAATCGGTTGAGTTTTTAAGGGCAATTGAGAGCTCTGCATTCTCTCCTAGAAGCTTTGTTGAAAACAAAGAAGAGATGGCATCATTTGAGAGAAATGAAGTCATTAATTTAATTGTTAATGACATCATGACGTCAAAGGTTGGGATTGCAGTTTTTTCAAATTAATCAGGAGGATTAATGAAGATATGTTTAGTCGGGCATGGACATCTTGGGAGATGGCATGCTGAAGAGATACAGAAACTTTATGGAAAAGACTTCATGGGTATTGTTGAGGCTGACATCCAAAAACATTCAGAAATTGCGATTAAATATCCCAATGTTAAAATCACTTCTAAACTAGATGAGATAATTGATTCTGTTGATGCGGTTGTGATTGCTACTCCAACAACATTTCATTTTGAATTAATAAAAAAAACCTTAAGTCGCTCTAAGCACTGCTTTGTCGAAAAGCCAATGACTGCAGATCTCACCGAGTCAACTAAGGTCTCTGAAATGTTGGCGGGAAAAAACGTAATTTTTCAAGTAGGCCATAGTGAAAGATTTCATCCATTCTGGTCAACGCTGCAAGAGAACGAAAATTTTGAAAGTGTTTCTATTGCCAGACTTGATCGAGTAGCTCCCTACAAGGGAAGAGGGGATGATGTTGATATTATCTACGATTTAATGATTCATGATTACGACTTGTTAACGATGCTTGGATTTGGTGAGCCAAAAGAAATTCAGGCGTGGGGGCGAAGTTGCCATACCTCAATGATCGATTATTGTTTAAGTAAGCTCGTTTATGAAAATAGAATTGTTTTTGTTTCAGCTTCTAGGTCCAACATTCAAGAGAGAAGGTCCGCCGAGTTTATTTTTCCCGATGGTCTTCTTGAGGTTGACCTACTAAATAGTGAAATAAGGCGAAGTAAAAAGGGAGCTGTCGATACTTCTGTGTCATATGATAAAAGAGACCATCTCCTTGAGGAACATAAATTATTTAAAAGCTGTATAGAGTCTGGAGTTAGTAGCGAGATTAATTATGAGGTCGGGCATCAGGCAATGAAGTTATTGGATATGACAAAAAAATCCATAAAAGAATGTAGATCAATCTCCTGGAGACAATAAGGCATGCATGAAGTTCTAGTTGTCGCAGGGGAAAAAAGTGCAGAGGAGCACTTTCTATCCATTTACAGTGATATTCAAAATGTCGATCAATTTAAGTTCTTCGGTGTCGGGGGAAAGGAAATGCTAAACCTCGGCGTGGAATGTTTATTTGATCTAAACTCTTTTTCCTCAATGGGTTTTTCTGAGCCAATCAAAAAGCTACCTTTTTATTTTAATGCGATGAAATCTTTAGTTGGAGAAGCCAAGAGACGTGATGTTAAGTATGCTCTATTAATTGATTTTCAGGAATTTAATTTAAAGCTCGCGGAGCGCCTTACTAAGGCCGGTATAAAAGTTCTTTACTATGTTGCCCCTCAGGCCTGGGCCTGGAGAGCCTCTCGCTGTAAAAAGTTAGCTAACTTTACTCACCGTTTGTTTACCATTCTGCCCTTCGAAAAAAAATGGTTTTCAGAAAGAGGTGTTGATAATATCGTTAACTGTCAGCATCCTGTGTTTAAAAAAATTAGTGAAAAAGTAGGCATCTCTAGAAACGATGAAGAGAAAAAGAAATCTGAACCA
>JAURQB010000202.1 GCA_030836365.1 Bdellovibrionota bacterium
AACTTTTTTCCGCATTGTCTTTTTTGTGGGCATTTAATTCGACAGCGGCTGGGCGTAAAGAGGTTTTTTGGTTTTTTAGGATAGAAGAAATGCCAGACAATATATAGTCGATATTGATAAATTTGATCTCCGTTTTTGAAGGGTGGACATTGGGGTCCATCATTTCTGGAGGAACGGTAATGAAACAAAAATAATCACCAAACTGACCTGGTTGCCAGTAAAGATCATTCATTTTCCTCGTAATTAGGTGGTGAATTTTTTTATCTATAAAATATCGATTATTTGCTAGTAGGTATTGTTTTTTGTTACCAGCTCCTTTTGAGGAACTTTTATTGGCAGCAAAAAATATCTGATGGCCTTGATATTCAAATTTTTCTGAAAAGATATTGTCCTGTTTTATCTTCTTACGTGGGGAGCTTATTAATTGAATAATTCTTTTGATAATTGGATTATCCCCAGTTATGGCCGGGAAATATTTTTTTTCTTTTTCTCCAAATTGAATAATAAACGTCACCTGCGGGTTGGAGACAATAAAAACGTCAATAATTTTATTTATCTTATTTTTTTCCGTATTTTTAGAGCGAATAAATTTTAGTCGTGCAGGGGTGTGGTGGAAAATATTTTGTATATTTAATTCTGTACCGGGTGATTCTTTAGAGTCGTTTTCGTCAATTTTTATTATGTTACCTTGTTCCAAGATTGCAGTTGTTGTCTTTTTGTTTTTAGTCGTTCTGCATTTTATATCTGATATACTTGCAATACTTGCTAGAGCTTCTCCCCTAAAGCCAAAACTTGTTAGTTGGTAAATATCATTAAATTGATAAATTTTTGAGGTTGCATGGCGAGTAAAGGCAAGTGGAACATTTTTTTTATCAATTCCTGAGCCATTGTCTTTGATATTGATATTGCTTGTTAGGTCTTCAGATATACTGATTTCTATTTTGGTGGCGTCAGAATCCAAGGAGTTCTCAATAACTTCTTTGAGTAAGGTTGCCGGAGACTCAACAACCTCTCCCGCTTTAATTTGATTTACGATATGCTCGGGTAAGAGCTTTATTTCATGATCCAAATTTGTACCAGGTTAAATTTATTCTTTAAAAAAAGATACCTGATTTCTACCATTTTCTTTTGATTTGTAAACAGCGTTATCGGCACGTTTAAAAAGATCGGTACCAGTCGCCACCCCTTGTCTGTAGTCAGCTACTCCAATAGATGCTGTTACAGGAAGTCTTTTGTCTTCATATTTAAAATGATTGTCTTCGACAAGCTTTCTCAGGCGTTCTGCAATCTCGAAAGAGTGCTTTAGGTTTGTTTTAGGTAAAAGGATAACAAATTCCTCTCCCCCATATCTTGCAAATACATCTTGTTCTCTAACACCATTTTGTCTGACAATGGATGCCATTTCTTTTAAGACATAATCCCCTGCATCATGCCCGAAATTGTCGTTTAGCTTTTTGAAGTGATCAAGGTCAAAAATAATGAGCGATAGAGGATTTCCTGTAACTTTTGATTTTCTTACCTCAAGGTCTAGAGATTTATTGAAATAAGCTTTGTTATAGCAACCTGTGTGTTGATCTGTATTGGCTTCTAGGTTTAGCTTGTCGTAAGCAATTCTTTCGGGATCTCCAGCTGGAATATACTTAAGAGCAATACTGCCGACCTTGATAATGTCGCCCTTGTTTAGTTGGGATTTAGACTCGATTTTTTGGTTATTGAGAAATGTGCCGTTTTTGCTACCGCAATCTTCAACGGCCGCAACTTCTCCATCCAGATATACTTTTAAGTGTTGTCTGGATATACCTTGAAATTCGAGCTGAATAGAGTTTTCGATGCTTCTGCCACAGGTTGTTTCAGAGTTAACGAGATCAAATATTGTTCCATTAAGCTCTCCACCAACGACAAGAAGGGCAGCTGGTTTATCACTTGCAGCCAGGTCCGACGAGTCCAGTGCAGCTTTGATATCAGTGATAACAATTGTTGATTCATTTCCCATTTAAAATCTCTCTAAGTATTTATTTATCGACTAGTTTTAATTTTACGCTTAGGGGTGAAATATTTCAATTGTGTATTTTTTTTTCCTGCATCTGATTATTTAGCCATTTCTTCGTATAGATTTTTCCTGACTCAACACCTGGCTGATTAAACGGGTCTATCTTGAGAAGGTGACCTTGTGCAACCGTAAGGAGCTCAAAGAACATGATAAGCTCTCCTAAACTTTTTTCATTTAAGGATTCAAGTTCGAGGTGGAAGAGCGGTTTCTTTTGATCAATGAGAGTTTGTTTCGCACCAAAAAATTCAGCTTGCATAAGGTCGTTTAAACTAAAATTACTTAAACTCTTAAATGAGGTTAATGGAATTTCATTATTTAATTCAATCTTATTTTTAAAATTTTTAATACTAATAAGGATTATTGCTTTATCAGTAGGCCCTTCGACGAAAAGTTGCATTTGAGAATGTTGGTCAGTTGCACCATACGATTGTATTGGTGTAAAGCCTGTATGCACAACTTCATTTTGGAGATTGAGTTTTTTCCCCAGGCTTTCGGCCCATAGTTGAACGAACCAAGAAGAAAAGTTTTTTAGCTTGCTTGAGTAGGGCATTAAAACAGTTTGGGAAATACCTTTTTGGTCTTTTAATTCTTGAAGCTGTAATGCCATATGAATTACTTCATTAGATTGGTTTAATTGGTTTTCTCCAAAATCTCTAGCAGATTCAATTATCTTATCAATGTTTATATTTGCAAAAAGTGCAGGCAAAAAACCAACAGGAGTAAGTACGCTAAATCTTCCTCCCACATTGCTTGGGACCTCTAAAGTTTCTAAACTTAATTCGGAAGAAAGTTTTCGAAGGTCTCCATTTTTTGGGTCAGTGCAGAGAACCAAGTAATCCTTTAATTCGCCTTCAGAGATATTAAACTTGTTTTTTAAAGTGTTGATAACCATAATTGCCGCAGCCACAGTCTCTGAGGTTCCACCACTTTTTGAAACGATATAAAAAAGACACTCCGTGGGATTCGTAACGCGATCAAGTTGATCATAAATTTCATCTGGGTCAATGTTATTAACAAAAATAAATTCAGTTTCACAACCGTTAGGAGTTAGGGCAGATAGTAGCATTTCAGGGCCTAGGCTAGAGCCACCAATACCAATATGAAAGAACTTTTTCTTTAAATGAAATTTATGATGAACTTCCTTACTTTGTGCAAGTAGAGCTTGATCTGAAAGCTCCGAGAAGAATCCAATGTCATCTCTAGAGGTTGTGTCTTTGAGGTGCCCGCGAAGTGTTGAGACTAAATTGCTATCCAATGAATGGTTGTTGTCACCCGATGTAAAATTTATTTCCATATAAATTCCTAAGAATAAGTTTTTTGTTAATTAAAACTCTTTCTTAGTTGTCTGGCAATAACGACTCTTTGGATTTGGTTTGTTCCTTCAACGATCTGAAGAACTTTAGCATCTCTCATTAATCGCTCGACAGGATATTCAGTGGTGTAGCCAACGCCCCCAAGAACTTGAACGGCATCAGTTGTAACAGACATTGCGGTATCACTTGCTTTTAATTTGGCCATTGATGAAATCTTTGGATCTGGACGTCCTTCGTCTAAGAGATGGGCCGCGTGATACACGAGTAATCTGGAAGCTTCTACCTCTGTCGCCATATCTGACATCATGAATTGAAGGCCTTGGAATTCAAATATTTTTTGCTTAAACTGCTCTCTTGTTAAGCTATAGGAAACCGATTCATCAAGCGCTCTTTGAGCAAGGCCGACAGAGATGGCACCAATTGTGATTCGACCAGCATCTAATGCAGACAGTGCAACTTTCATTCCCTCGTTGAGGTTTCCAATTAATCTATCCTTTGGAATTTCGCAGTTTTTAAATAAAAGTTCTCTTGTAGGGGAAGTTCTCCAGCCCATTTTTGATTCATTTTTTCCGTAGGTAAAACCGGAGTCACCATCTCTGACGATAAAGGCTGAAACTCCTTTTGATCCCTCTTGCCCTGTTCGGGCCATGACGATGTACGTTTTTGCAACGCCTCCAGAGGTAATCCAAAGCTTGGAGCCATTAAGAATAAAAGAAGAGTCAGTTTCTTTGGCCGTTGTTCTTAGGGATGAAGCATCAGAGCCTGAGCCTGACTCGCTAAGGGCAAATGCTCCAATTTCTTTTCCGCTTGTGAGTTCAGGTAGGTAAGCTTCTTTTTGTGTTTGGTTGCCAAATTTTGCTAGTATACTCTGTACCATTGTGGATACAGAGACGGTAACGGCATATGGAACACTCGTCTTGCTCAGCTCCTCTAGAAATACACAAAAATCAGTGTAGCTTAATCCTGCTCCGCCAAATTCTTCAGGTATCGTAATCCCTGCAAAGCCTAGCTCACCGAGTTCGTTAAAAATTTCTTTTCTAAAGACAGCTTCATGATCATCTTTCTCTAGGAGTGGCTCAATTTTTTCAAGGCGAAATTTTTTGACTTGCTCTTTAATCTCTTGGTGAAACTCATTGCTCATTTGAAATTACCTTTTTGTTGCTATTTTTTAGGTTTAAGATCTTTTAAAAGATCTTTGGCGATAATCATAATCATTACCTCGTTTGTTCCCGCACCAATTTCGTTTAGCTTATTGTCACGCATAAGCCTTTCAACTGGAAACTCCCTTGAGTAACCATAACCACCATGGAGTTGAATTGCGTCTAAGGCGATCTTCGTCGCCATTTTTGGAAGAGCAAGTTTTACTTTTGCCGCAATGGCTGGCCCTTTGTTCCCATTGTCATATTCTTTAGCAACTCCGTAAAGGAAGTGCGCCATCATGTCCGTTTCTGTCGACATTTCAGCAATCATTTTTTGAATGAGCTGAAATTTTCCAATTTCCTTACCAAATTGTTTTCTCTCCTGAGCATATTTTATGGATTGCTCAGTACAGGCTCTTGCAACGCCCAAAGAAATACCAGCAATTGTAATTCGCTCGATTTCTAAGTTTTTCATCATGTGGTAGACACTGTCACCCTCTTCACCTACACGATTGGCGAGAGGGACGGTTGCGTTTTTGAAGATTAACTCACCAGTAGGAGAAGCTCTCATGCCCATTTTATGAATTGGTTTTCCTACTTCAAATTGATTTTTGTCTTTCTCAAGAATAAAAGTAGTTAGGTTCTTTTTTTCCTCTCCAGTTCTCGTGTATACATATGCAATGTCACTGTACTGAGCATTCGTGATCCACATCTTACTACCATTTATTTTATATTGATCACCTTCAAGTTTTGCTCTGGTTTGTATTCCGACTGCATCTGAACCGTAGTCAGCCTCGCTCATCCCCATGCAACCAATCCATTCACCAGAAATAAGCTTTGGAAGATATTTTTGTTTTTGCTCTTCACTCGCATTATTTTGAATATTGTTAACACAAAGAATTGAGTGGGCCAGGTAACTCAATGTCGAAGCGGGACAAGCTTTTCCCAGCTCTTCCATAACGATTGTTGCGGCAGTCGCCCCTAGTCCTGATCCTCCATAAGCTGGATCAGCTGTAATTCCCAATAAACCGATTTCGCCCATTTTTTTAAAGGCTTCAATATTAAATGATTCTTCGTTGTCGTGATGTTCTGCTTTTGGTGCAAGTTCATTGATCGCGAAGTCTCTACAAAGCTCTTGAAGAGCCTTTTCTTCTTCAGAAAAGTACCACATGATAAATCCTCTTGTTTTTTCGTTTCTCTATAGCAAAGTGACCTGATTATGCCAAAAAATTAAGTAATATCCTATGAATATTACTTAGATCTTGTTTTGTGGCATTGCGAAATTTTGTAAATGGCGATAGAATCTGATAGGTGTCCAAGGAGGGACAAAACGTGAGCCTAACCACACCTGAAAAGTTTGAGCAAAACGATATTTACACAGAAGAAGGGCTGTTTTTATATTGGAAGACGGCAAGTGTTTTGTGGAATGAAGTTATATCATCTAACGTTTTTCAGAAATATCTTATTATTCCAGTTAGTTGGCCCTCCCATACAATTGGTAATCAACTAGATTTTGGCGAGAAAAGAAAAGAACTTGATTTAAATAGATTGATAAGAGTTGGTAATAAGCACGGCAAGTCAGTTATCCTTCTTTTCTCCATATCTCCAAATTCGCTCCATTTAAATGGGGGAGTGCCAAGTAGTTTAGCCACTCAAAACCTTGTTACCAAAGGCGGTTTATTTTCATACTCCGTTAATGAAGATGAGATAGTAAAACATTATTCATTTTTTGATACAAAGATCTATCGTGCTTTCTCAGAGTTTATGAAAAAAGTGAAGCTTGCTATTACAGAGCCTTTGAACACATTTAGCGTTATAACGGGAGAATTTGGTTCAATTAATGGAAGTGAGTTTCAGTCTTTTTTTGATGATTATGGGAGTAGTTTTAAAAGATCTTTTGATCAATACTTAACAGGACTCGAAGAAAGAGAGAAAAAAACGAAGAGGCTTGGAGAAATGAAGAGTGACTTCACAAGTTTTGTGAAATCACTTTATTTTAAAGAAGTTCATCGAAATTTCCCTTCGGCATTCTTAACTCATCAAGCTTTTGGTATTGTCAACGGCGGTGAGAAGTTGGGGCTTTTAAAAATGTTTTCAGAGGTTTCAAATATTGAGACTGGTAAACAGATTTTAGATGCATATGTTAATGAACTAGTTCCTTTGACGATAAATGTTAATAAAGTTGGGCGAAATGAAATCTTCTCGACTCAAATTAAACAACTGATAAACTCTACATTTCTAGATTACTCCTTTAATGGTTTCTGCTCTTCGGAAGAGTCAATAGATTTTCTTCCCATGTCCTTGTTTGTTTTTGTTGGAGGCAAAGATAGAATTGATCACCAAACTTCATGGTTGCATACGGGATTAATTTCTTTTATTGAGGAGAATTATGGACGATGCTTTAATTCAAAATTAGTGCCGGTTGAAAGAATTCGAGACAAATATCTATTAAATAAAGTTTTATTTATTAAGTTAAACGAACTTTCAAAAAAAGATCTTTTTATCATGAAGGATATTTTTTATTCAGGTGCGCAGATTGTTATTGATATAGACCAAGGTGAAAATGAGAAATCAGTTTTTTTAAAAGAGTTTTTATCTAGCAGAGATATAAAAAAAGAAGTTGTAAATATCGGCACGGTTATTTCAGTTTACACAACTTCTAACAGTACTATTCTAGTTGTCGATTCTTCTTCTTATAGAAATGATAATTTAGATAAAAGTGAAATTTGGCGAAGTGTAATGCGTGCTCTGTCTGTTAATCATTTAAATGTAAATTCTGAAAAAGAGGGTGTAATAACCTGTTGGAGAAGTAGGTTAGCAAAACCGAACGAGATGGAATTCGACGAAATTAGGCGGCTTTCTTTATATAATATGACTGATTATAAGAAAGATCATCGTTTCAAGATCCAAGAAGGGTTTTATCTACTTAAATCAGTGGATAAGCAAAATGTGAATTTCATTAAAGAAGATCAAATGATGGTAATGAGCTTTTCTCCAAAAAGCAGTATTTCTCTTGATTTCGGAATTGTTTATGAATAACGCTAATTTGAAGAATTCTATACTTTACCTCTTGTATTACACTGCTACAGAAGAAAACTCTGATGACTCGTTTATCTATCAGTATTTGGATAAAAGTGAAGGTATTCCTATAGGTAAATTATTTTTCTGGATAAAAGGGCTGTGGCAGCAAGATGTCGGTCAATTTGTCGAACCTGCGGAAGACTTGTATCAAAAATTGATGGGGGTATCACCTATAGACTTTGGGGATGATCAAACTATCGGCCCTTTTCAAAATATAGAGGAACTCAAAAGGTTTGCTTATTTATTGTGCCAGGATCTTAACTTATCGATGGTTAAGTTGATCTCTGTTGATGAATTTAATCAAGCATGTTGCTCTTTTTCTAAAAAATCTGAAATTTTGGCCCATATTGATGAAGTTGGTGATACTTTGGAGAACTTAGATGTCGCAAAAAACCAAAACTTCTTTAGTAAGGTACTCAGTAGGAATTAAGTAATTTCGAGTACTTGCCTCGAGGAAAAAATTCAAAATTTCAGTTTAAATTGACTTGTATCCACAATTTGGATAGCACAACCACCAACCTATAATGCGATTGGATTACATGAGCGATTTGAGCAAAAAAAATATATATGATTTTTCCAGAGAGACGTTAAAAAACCTACTTATTACGGATGGTTTTAAGGCTTTTAATGCCCAGCAAATTTTCTCGTGGCTTTATCAAAAAAATGAGCCAAATGTTGAGAGTTGGACAAACATCTCTAAAAATCTAAGAAGTTATATTCAAGAGAGCTTTTCGTTTGAACTTCCAACTGTTATTTGGGACGGGCAATCAAAGGATGGTACGAGAAAGTTCCTTATTAAGTTTAGCGACTCCAAGACAGTTGAAACCGTTTTGATCCCAGCAAAGAATAGGCTTACCATTTGTATTTCATCTCAAGTTGGCTGTGCGATTGGGTGTACTTTTTGTCATACTGGTACGATGGGTTTGACCCGGCATCTTCGACCTTCAGAGGTTACTGGACAATATATTGTCCTCAGCGAGTGGTTAAAAAATATAGAGCCTGATTCAAGGATCACTAATATCGTGTATATGGGCCAGGGAGAACCTCTTCATAACTTTGACAACATGAAAGAGGCAACTGAAATATTTCTAGATGATTATGGCCTTGGTCTAGGGCAACGTAGAATTACTTTATCAACGAGTGGAATGGTACCTCAAATAAAAAAATTGAATGATTTTCCTCCTGTTAATATTGCAATTTCGCTTCATGCTGCTCACGATGATATTCGCTCAGAATTAATGCCAATTAACAAAGTGTATGATTTAAACCGTCTACTCTCTGCCATTAAGGAGATTCCTCTAAAAGCCCACAGGTGGGTAACTTTTGAGTATCTATTAATTAAAAACTTAAATGACCGGATCGAAGATATTGATGCATTAGTGGATTTGCTACCGCCAAAAATTTCAAAAGTGAATTTAATACCTTTTAATGAATATCCTGAAAGTAATTTCAAGAAGCCTAGTCACTCTCATATATTGTGGTTTCATAACGAGCTGAATAAAAGAGGAATTATCACAACAATTCGGACAACAAAAGGTACAGATATTTTGGCTGCCTGTGGACAGCTTAAAAGTGAGTATGAAAAATTAAATCTATGGAATTAATGTTTGTCGTGCCTATCAATAACATTTTGATAGTCCCAAGTTTTGACTGAGTCTTCCGCTTCTTTATATTCATCAATTTCTGAACCTTCTGCATTACTAGGTGATCTTGTTTTTTCTTCTAATTCACCTATTTCATTGTTAATCGAATTTAAATCCAAAGTTGGGAGTTTTGGAAGGGTGTATTGCTCCTCAGCTTTGACTTGGTGACATATACTTATCATTTGCGTAATGACGGCCATTGTTAAAAATTTTCTCATATATTACCTTTAAATTAGTCTTCTTAGTTACACTTGTCGGCAAAATGTTTTAAAATTAAACAAATAATTTAGAATGATCAGTCAACACAGGAGTCTTCAATGGCCGAATCAAAGAGTAGGGTAATATATGGTTTTTTTGGCCTCATTGGTGTGATGTTTATTTCTATGCTCATCTTTGCTTTTTTATTACTGCGTAACTTTTCACCAAAAATGTCAGAAGGATTATCTGTAAACTCTGAGTCTCAAGTGGGAGTGGTTGAGGTCTCTGGTGCTATTATGGAATCGAAAAAGGTAATTAAGAAACTGCTAAAAGCAGAAGAGGATGATTCGGTTAAGGCAATTATCGTTAGAATTGATAGCCCAGGTGGTGCTGTCGGCCCGACTCAAGAGATCTATGATGAGATTGTTAGGATTGATAGTTTAAAACCTGTTTATGCGTCTTTTGGTTCTGTCGCCGCTAGTGGAGGATATTATATTGGAGCAGCCGCACGTAAAATATATGCAAACAAGGGAACGATTACCGGTAGTATCGGCGTGATTATGCAATTTGCGGACTTGTCAAAAATTTATGAATTTTTGAAGTTTAAACCAGAGATAATCAAGTCAGGAATATACAAAGACATTGGAAGCCCGAATCGTCCGATGACTGATAAAGAAAAAAAACTTTTAAACACAACGATTAGCAAAGTCCATGATCAATTTAGACAAGACATACTCTCAAGAAGAGAAGGGAAGATTAAAGGTGACCTTTTAAATATTTCTCAGGGACAAATTTTTAGTGGACAAGAAGCTTTAGAAAATGGGTTGGTTGACGGTTTAGGAGGACTTTGGGGGCTTTCAAAGGATATTCATGAGGAGTTAGAATTAGACGGAAATTTTAGAAAGTTAAAGTTCATCAAACTCAAAAAAGATTTTTCAATTTCTACGATTATGGAAAACTTAGAGAATCCGTCAGAGTACGCGCAGGGTTTTATTTACAATTTATTAAAACCGATGTTTTTGGCCATATAGTTTATGACAGAGTTGCTAATTGAATATTTAAAGAACAATCCCCTTGGGATTTTAATTTTTGCAGTGACAATTGTGCTCCTGTATTTTTATTTTGTAGATAAAGAGAGAGGGGTGAAACTATCAAAGAAGTATCGCAACTCTATATATGAAGCTCAATCTAAAATATATTTGAATGCGACGAAATATCTAATTTCGGGCAACCGAGACATGGCAATTAAAGAGTTTATCAACGCTGTTAATTTGAATAGAGAGACTATTGATACTTATTTTGCTCTTGGGGGATTATTTAGAACAAACGGTGAAATTGATAAAGCAATTTCGATACACCGCTCACTAATAGCGAGAGACAATATAAACGAAAGCACCCGGCTTCACGCTCTGAGAGAGTTAGCAAAAGATTTTGATAAGGGAGGATTCGTTGATAAAGCAATTAGTAGTTATAAAGATATTCTTCGGGTTAATAGAGATGATGTTGATGTATTGAAGTCATTGTGTCGTGTTTTGGAAGATACAAAAGATTGGGAAGAAGCTCTTAAATATAGACTTCTCTTGTCCAAAGCGACCAACATCTCTCAATCTCAGACTATCTCACATATCCTTGTGCAAAAAGCAGAAGAATGCCTTGCTCAAAAAGATCTGGCGCAAAGTGAGGAAGTATTAGAGCAGTCATTTCGCTATTCACCTTCTGCAACGGCTAAAATATTGAGGCTTAAAATTTCATTAGCAAAAGGTGACCTAGATAAAGCATCTTATTATTTTAATGAATTTTTAAGAGAAGATCCTGCTTATCTTAACTTCATGTTCTACAGTTTTGATCAATCAATTAATCAAATAGGCGAATTGTTTCCAAAATATACCAAATCTTTAGAACATTTAAAAAATAATTTCATATCTCAAAAAGAATCTTTCGATGATTCATCATCTCCGAGTTTAGTTTTGTCAAAAATAAGACTTCTCGAGAGCTCAGATGACTACGAGGGAGCTTTTAAAGTTGTTAATAGTTGGATAGAGAAAAACCCAGATCAGAAAAACATGCTTCGATTAGAGCGGCTAAAGATATTACTTAAGTTGGATAAAAAAGAGGAAGTGTTTAACGAAGCTGCCTTACTTGTAGATAGCTTATCTCACTCTCTTTCTCGTTATTTTTGTCGTCAATGTGGCCATGAGTCGGACTCGGTTTTTTGGAGATGTCCACAGTGCTATGAATGGGAAACAATTGACTTTAGATGGAAGGTATAACTAATGGAACGAAATTTTTTTTTAAGATGGCCTTATCTATTATTCATTTTTTCTTTGCTAAATATTTGTATTGCCTCAGCTTCCAGTCAGATGTACGTGAATAAGAACTTTATTCATTTACACAAAAATGAATCGATCAATAGTATTGTTTTACTGACTTTGGCCTGCGGCCAAAAAGTTAAGATTGTTAAGGAAAAAAATGACTGGCTCTACGTTACCTCTGGAAGCTATAAGGGATATGCTTTAAAGAGGAATTTCTCTGATCAGAAATTATTATGTTTTAGCCACACTCATTCGAAACTATACAATAAAATCGATCTAAACATGCAAGAAGTTTATAAATTTGGACGGTTGGAAGATCTTTTTATATATGGAGAACCTGAGCTATGATTCTAAGTAGAGGAATTTTTATTTTTTTCTTTTCCATTTTTATGTCGGATGCAAATGCCGCGGGGGGAATTGATCAAATCAAAGAAGTCCTTATTAAAGATAAATTAATCAAAGAAGCAGATCAAAAAAAAATTGAGGAATTGAAGAAGGAAGTTGTCAGACAAAAAAAAATTGAGGCAGCAAACTCACCGGTGACAGAAGAAGAATTTTGGAGCCTTGTCACTCACTTATGGCTAGTGAAGCGAGAAAGTCGTCTGCGGTGGGATTTTGAAAAAGTTGATTACGGCGTAAATCAAGTTTTTCAAAGTCTTCTGAAAAAATTAAATATATCTGGAAGTTCTTACAAAATTTTATATCTAAATTCCGATGTCATCCCACATGTTGGGATACCTACTGGAAATGAGTATATCTTACTAATCTCGAAGCCATTTATTGAAAAATTAGATCTTTCCAAGCAAGAGATCGCGCTAATTTTATTTGATGAATATGTAAGGTTGAAATTAAATACTTTAATGAACAAAGTAAATGCTCGCTTTAATAACCTTGGAGCAAAAAAAACCACCCAAGGGGATAAGACTTTTGAACCTTATTTAAGTGTGTTAGATCAAGAAATTTTTGTTAAAGGCTTCTCTTTTCAAAATCAATTTAATCTCACGAAAGAAGTTGTGACTTATTTAAAAAATGACAACTCAATAGCTCAAATCTATCACGGACTTAACGACAAGATAAAAAACCTTGTTCAGTCCGAGCAACAATATGCTTACTACCCCAAAATATATCCGAGTCCAGATTTAAAAGAAACCTGGTTAAACAAATTATTGCCAAATCAGAAATTATAGTATGACACCAGCAGTTTTATTTAAAATAATTTTTCATCGATTTATTTTTGCTATTTCCTTTATATCAATTATTGGTATTTGTTTGTTTTTTCATTTTTATCTCGGCCATGAAATTTCAGAAATAGAAACTTGGCTGTATTATTATTCAGGTACAATCATTATTTTAATTTCATGTATAAGATTATTATTCTCCTATTTGAGCTCAGATTTTATTTTTGAAAAAAAATCAATTAATGATTTGTTTAAAACATTTGCGCAGATTGACGCTAGGTTGATACTAACAATTTTTAGCATTGGAATGTTTTCAAGTGGATATTTTTATTTACTTGATGTTGAAGGGGCTATTTATCGAGATCAGATGGTTCCCCGGTTTATTGTATTGTTGTTTATAACTTGTATAGATATTTTTGCCAGCCATCTTCTATTTTACGGCCTTAGCACTAAGGAGATCACTAAGTATGGTCTATTCGATAGCTTTTTAGTGGTTGTTGGTATTCTCTTTTTTTACCAAAACCTTCACTTGAATTTAATTTTTCTAGCTTTTTACTTTGGCTGTTATTGCGTATATCTGGTCTCTCAAAATATAGCCTCGGTCTTCATTTATTGGTTTATAGTTTTAGTGCCACTATCTTTGATCGGTTTAAATAAAGTTGATTTTTTTAGTGTAGAATATGAGGATTTATTTTCAATGCTAGTCATTGTTTTGGGACATTTGCTACCATATGTTTGGTTACAAAATGAAAAGGAAAGGGAGTCACATGGAACACTCACAGCTTGATATCTTAAGTCTAATTTTAAATGCTGGTATTGTTGTAAAACTTGTTATTTTACTGCTTGTAGGGTTTTCTGTGTACACTTGGGGCATTGTCTTAATGAAGTATTCCTATCTTAAAAAAGTCGCGTCCGAACGGGATAAATTTAATGAGGAGTTTTCTCTCATCAAAAATATCTTTGAATTACCTGAATCAGGTATAGCAAGTAGCAAACTCAATAATAGGATACTCCTATCAACCATCAATGAAATAAAGAAAATAGAAGAAATAAACTCTTCAAGAGCAGATAGAAAGATTAGCTCCGTTCAAGAAATCACGATTGTTGAAAGAGTTATTGAGAATGCAATTTCTGAATGCAGTATTGGTATTAGGAAATTTAATTCCACTTTGGCCAGTATAAGTTCAATCGCTCCATTTGTCGGTCTTTTTGGAACTGTATGGGGCATTATCAATTCGTTTCAAGGTCTGGCCGGAGGAGGAGGCTCAATTCAAGCGGTTGCGCCAGGTATCGCAGAAGCCCTTGTTGCGACCGCTATTGGTTTGGCAGCAGCTATTCCAGCGAATTGGTTTTTTAACAAATTTACTTCTGAGGCTGCATCTATAGAGCAAAAGCTTTTTAATTTTGGAAAAGAAGTCATAAATCTCGTTGAGCGATCTCTTTAAAAAAAAGGATAATGTGTGGGCTTTGGACATAACTTGAAAAAAGATGAGCCGATCGCAGAGATTAACGTAACTCCGCTTGTGGACGTGATGTTGGTGCTTCTTATTATATTCATGGTAACTGCCCCTTTAATGCTTAATGGTATAAATCTAGAACTTCCAAAAACCACCGAGAGCAACTCGGTTACTCCCCAGGCAAAAATGGTGATTCTCTCTTTTTCCAAGGAGATGAAACTTTTTATTGGTAAAGAACCCGTTACATTTGAAAGTCTAAGTAATGAGCTTACAAAGAAATTAAAAAAAAATGATCAAGATGTCGTCTTTCTTCGAGCTGACAAAGAGATAAAATATGGCAGTGTTGCTAAGTTAATGAGCTACCTTAAATCTCAAGGATTTTCAAAAATATCTCTAATCACAGAGTTAAAGAAAAACGGTAAGTAGTGTGGAGCTATTTATACAAAACAATAAAGGATTACTTCGGCGAAATTATTTTCTTATTTCTC
>JAURQB010000203.1 GCA_030836365.1 Bdellovibrionota bacterium
AAGAAAAAAAAATTGGCCCAACGCTTTTTAGAATGGCTTAGCAATAAAAGAGCACAACAAACTTTTGCTCAAGTGAACTTAGAGTTTCCGGTACGGCAAGACGTCGGGCTTGACCCATTAACAAAAAACTGGGGTGAATTTTCTCCAAACAAAACATTTGATCTGAACCTGGCGGGTGAATACCAGGCAAAAGCAATTAAGTTAATGAATGAGGTTGGTTATAAATAAAAATAAACTCCGTTTATTTTTTCAAATAGGCCTAGGTTTAACCCTAGGCCTTCCTATTTTATACATGCTCATTTTTAGTCTCATTAATGCCGGAGACAATGAGCACCTCGATTATTTAATATCCGTTTTTCCAATTCACTTTTCCAATTCTATTAAATTAGTTTTTTGGTCTGTATTTTTTTCACTCATCATCTCAACTTATCTAGCTTGCACGTTCTCATTAACAAATCTCTGGGCAAAAAAACTAATCAAACCATTAAGCTATCTCCCTCTAGGCATTCCGCTATACATCAGCTGCTTTGTTTATGAGGGAATATTTAGCTACAGCTCACCGATAAGTACATTTTTTAGAGAAACAATGTCATTTGATATCACAAAGATCATTCACTTTGATTCGGCCATTCAAGTCGGATTTATCTTCTCTCTCTATTTATCGCCTTACTTAACAATGCCCTTAACTAAGGCAATTGAATCAGTAGGCGCAGGCCAATGGCCGGTCGCAAAGACCATGGGGCTAACAACTACTGAGGTAGTATTAAAAATTCTAATCCCCAGTTGCATTCCTTGGATTATCGGAGGTGCGATTATCATTTCAATGGAAACTCTCGCTGACTTTGGTGGAGTGACGGCCTTTAATTATGACACTCTTACCACGAGTATCTATACAGCATGGTCAGGCCTCTTTTCTCTCGCGCTCGCGATTAAAATAAGCTTTATTCTTCTACTTTTGGCCGCGATGTTGTTTTTCTTTGAGTATAGACTCAATCATAAAAAACAATATTCCGTTCTAGGAAGTACGTTTATGGCCCATCCACCAATTCATTTATCTATTTCTCAAAATATCTTTTTACTTATTCCGATCATTCTCTATTTCAGTATCGCCATTATTTTACCATTGGTATCTCTTGTTTCAATGGCCGATGCTTTAGCTTGGCCGGCCCTTCAACTCATTGAAGAATTGACCCTTGATAGTTTTTCCATCGCCACGACAGCTGCTCTGGCCATCACAATTTTTAGCCTCATCCATCTTTCGGTGTATGCCCGAATAAAAAACATATCGATTGAAATAATTAAAAGAATCGGACTTTTTGGCTACACCCTCCCAGGCCCAATTATTGCCGTCGCAATGATTGGTGTATTTGCCATGCTCAGAGAATACATAACCGTTATACCCACCAGTGGAATTCCACTTCTTCTAGCAGGCTTACTATTTCGTTTTGTTTACATCGCCATTTCGAACATCGAATCTTCTCTTAAAAGAATACCTCCTGGATTAAAAAATTCAGCATCGATTTACCTTGGAAGTAAGTGGCAGCTCATTAAAAACCTTTATTTCCCCTTCATGAAAAAATCTATTCCGATGGCATTTTTATTTGTCTTTATCGAGGTCATCAAAGAGCTCCCCATCACATTGATCCTAAAACCATTTGGTACAAATACATTGGCCACAAAAATATATGAATACACAACGGAAGGTGAATGGGAGAAGGCCGCCCAACTCTCCATTATCTTACTTGTTGTATTAATACCAATGTCACTGATTTTTAATAGCGTCGAAAACAAAAGGCACCACAATGAATAGTGTCACAAACCGAAGGCACCACAATGAATAGCGCCACAAATAAAATCATTCACGTCTCTGACATAAGTTTTAGTTATGGAGACAAGAAAATACTAGATCAACTTTCATTTTCCCTGGAAAAAGGTGATATTGCTGTATTTTTGGGAAAAAGTGGTGTGGGCAAAACGACGTTCATCAAACTGATTGCAGGCCTGGAGCACCCAAGCAAAGGATCGATTAAAAAGTTTGGCATCGCTCTCTCAGATTCTGATTTTTTCATTCCACCAAACAAAAGAAATATTGGAGTTGTCTTCCAAGAAGATTCCCTTTTCCCCCATCTCAGTATTTTTGAAAATATTAAATTAGCGAATAAAAATATTACGAAAAAAGAGGTTCTCGAATATTTTGCCATCTTTCAATTAAATATTGATTTAAACAAACTACCTCATCAACTCAGTGGTGGACAAAAGCAAAGAGTCGCCACCATAAGAGCATTGGCCCAAGATCCTGACATCATTCTTTTTGATGAGCCGTTTAGTGCACTTGACTATCATCTGCGAGTAAAGCTCAGACGACATTTACGAAAAGTGCTCAAGGAAAAGGGCATTAGTGCAATTTTCATTACCCACGATCGAGAAGAGGCGTTGTTATTGGCCGACAAAATCTACGTCATGAATGATCAGCGTATTATTCAGCACGGCACTCCACAAGAGGTTATGGAGAACCCACAAAATACATATGTCGCCAACTTTTTAGGTTGTGGTTTGGTCATCCCTGGGCCAAGGCTTCAAGAACTTTATCGCATTGATCTTATTGATAAAAGCTATTTCATTGCCGCTAAAGACTTAGAGTTCTCCAACAAAAACCAAGAGCATGGATTAGGTGGAGTCATTACAGAAAAAAATATCAATGCAAATAACAGCTATCACTACTACTTTCGCCTTGATGATATCTCCAAAGAGTTTGGCCCATTTACCTCATTAGATAATCTTGATTTAGGTGAAAGAATTGTAGTGAATTTACCGGAGAAATTAGAACACCTCCGCGAAATTGAACGATCTTAATTATTAGAACAATTTTCTTCGACGAATAATTTTCCAGCGCGATTTTCAAAATCAGAGATGATTCTATCAATAGAATCTTGAGAAAAATTTTGTTGATAAAGTTTACTTAGGTCCATATAGGTAGAACCAGGAAGTCCACAAGGATAAACGACCTGTAAGGCCTCGTTAATTTCGCTGTCAGCGAGGACATTTAAAGCGACACCATGAAAAGTCACGAACCGGCGAACTTGCAGACCAATACTGGCAATTTTATTTTCACCAACCCAAAGGCCTAATAAGTCCCTGCAGTAATCAAATTCTTGCTTACCAAAAATACTTGTCAAGCTTCCCGAGAGCTCTCTTAAAAGGTGACTCATCAAGGTATATACTTTAATTTTTTTGTGGGTCAAATTAACAATCGGATATATCACTAACTGGCCTGGGTGATGAAACGTAATACCTCCTCCGCGCTTAATATCGTAAAGAGGGATTTTTATCTGCTCTCTTTGCCACTCGCTAAAATCGACAAGCTCAGTTGTATCGCCTATTTTCTTTTGAAGCCCACGGCCAAGAGTGAGACATGCAGAATGATTTGTCGCCACGATGATTGTGGTTTTTGGATGTTGATAAACATAATCAACACACGCCTCTTGAAACTTAAGAGCGTCCAGATAATTCCAATTCAATTTTTTGACAATAATAATATCATCGGCCGGTGTGGACACTGCTAATGAAGAGAAATCCGTTTGCGTCTGAGTACAAATTTTGTTGATTATTTCCGTGGCCATAGACCTTTTGCCTCAAGATGTTTGAGATAATCTGCTGCTTTATATGAGCTTCGAACCATGGGGCCACTTGCGACAAATTCAAAACCCATTTTATAAGCGATTTTTTTCAGGTCA
>JAURQB010000204.1 GCA_030836365.1 Bdellovibrionota bacterium
AATATCTTCGAACAACACTTAAAGATTCACAATCTTCACTCGTTATTGATTGGAAACCCAATTGCCAAAAGATTATCTCAAGCACAAAACATAAAGCAGTTACCCGAACTAACAAAAACACACTTGGTGATACAGACATTTTAAAACTAATCAAAAAAGAGCGAAACGGAGTTATTTATGTTTGGGCGCCTGAGATGCCTTTTTCT
The DNA here is from genome assembly GCA_030836365.1 of Bdellovibrionota bacterium. Lineage (GTDB taxonomy): Bacteria > Bdellovibrionota > Bacteriovoracia > Bacteriovoracales > Bacteriovoracaceae > UBA1511. The sequence goes on from JAURQB010000204.1 coordinate 207, forward strand.
ATTCAAGGAATTAGCCAAATACAAAAATCCACAACAGAGGTTGGTGTGAATCTCACCATTCTTCTTTCTCCAGTGAGCGATATAAACTTTGCTAGAAAGGTAGTTCGTGAAAAAAAGTTAGATCCTATTATCTTAAAAAGACATCAGTCACGAGAGTTGCACAACCGAGGAATAGACCTGCACTACCCTAGCCTCTTGACGTATAAAGAATCCAAAATGAATCGATATGCAAGACATGGTTATGAACCCAAAGAATTTTTCGCGACTTACTTAAAAAAGGAATTTAGTAAATGAACCGAAGATTTTTATTTGTAGCGGTCATCTGCTTGAATATTTTTTCAACGGCAAAAGCCAATGATGAAAAATATTGTTCAATCAACGTTCCTGAGAAACCAGACAAAACCATTCGCCTACCCTATCCTCTGTCATTTTTTATCTCCCCTAACCCTAATGGAGAAGAAGTGGCGGTCATCACTGAGTTTCAAAATCGTTTAGTTAACCTCTCAAAGATGCCAGATGGTGGAGAAATAGAAGAGGATAGGACAGATACTGAACTACCTGGTAATGTTGACCCCGTTTTCACTCCTGATGGAAAATATATCACACTCCCCAGTTCTTATTTTTACCGCTATCAAGAAGCAAAACGAAAGGGAGATTCTGCACGGCCAGTTGTCGCAGGAAATTATGGTGCTCCTTATCAGTCTGTCGGGCAACCGAACCCCAATAAAGAGGAGTACAACTACATCTCTGATCCTAATCCTATTGACCCTGCTAGCGATAATACAAACATTTTTTTCACTCAAGTCTCCATCAAGGAGCAAAAAGTATTTGGAATATTTAAGCGCAAGAAAAAGACCGTTAAAACAGGACACCTATGCAAAGATAAAATTACGGGATCGCTTCCGATGATTTCACCTGATGGAAAATATATTTCTTACCTTGACCAAGGAACTCAAACCACAAAAATCATGCGGATAGGAAAGGACGGAAAAGACTGCACGGAAATGGTGGACCTGGGCATTCCTACCGGAAAAGTATCTTTCAACTTTGATGAGAAAAATCGGCAACTGGCGTTTCATGTGGAGCGATCAAATTACATGTCCGGGTGGTTTGAAACAATTGATGAATCTTTTTCAACGGATTCATTTATCATGGACATTGACACAGAAAAAACGGGCACTGAGGATGAAAAATGGTCCATCTCAGGAATCAAAAGACTCTCTCATACATCCATGCCTGGCACAGGTACCTATTACCCTCGCTTCACTCGTAATGGAGGAATTATTGCAGCAAAAACAACCATTGATGATGATGGGGATCGACATTCAAACATAGTGCAATATGGAGCGGGTCAAGTAATTAATATTCAAGCAAGTCGCGATTCAATTATTCGTGAAGCAGATGTGCAGGGAGATAAGGTTTGTGAGGGGGCACCTGCACTTTTGAACCAAATCGCCTTAGGAAGATTATTTAGCTCTGTCTGTGATTCACTTAAAATTCCTGATCAGGAAAAAGACAGTATCCTCATCTCTCCTTTTATTGATGAAAAAAGTTGCCAAAACTTAGTTAGAGATTTTTGGAATAAAGCATGGATAAATAATAATAAAAATTTATCCCCAGTTGACGAAAATGGATCACCATACTTTGATCAAATTAAACAAGAGGATTTACTGGCGATTTGCCCTAAGCAAACAGGCACTCAAATTTCAAAAAAGAAAAAACCAGATATTAAAATAAAAGAAAAAAAGAGAACCGATGAGGAGCTTTTTCGAGACAAGTGCGCCTCCTGCCATGAGGCTGGTTTTAGCGAGGTGAAGGGAGGACTTGCTTTTTTTCATCAAAACGCGGATGGGACTCTCGTTGAAAATCCAGAAAACACCCAGGGGCATATTGGCCTTAATAGTTATAGCGCAGAGATGTCTATTCTATCTTTAATTTCTAAGCCTGAGGATGTAAGAAACGTTATGCCACCGGAAGAAACCATCATCAGTAAAACAGAGCGAAAAAGAATTGCTCAATACCTGATGAAATATATTGATGAATCTGAAGTCGGCAATGATTTAAAAAATGAATTACAAGCAATGATTGATGCCTATTCAACGCAAGAGTAAATTAGCGAATCAAGTCCTCAAAAAATGCGCCAACATTTAATGTTGGAGACATCACTTGAATTTCAAGAATCCACAAACTTGGCGACGGTGTAAAATCCAAATCAGCGACACCGCCTTTAAAAAAAAGACCGTGAGGATAACTCCCTAAACGATGCCCATCCATTTTTAAATTTAAAACAAGGCCCAAGTCTCTTGCCGCCGATGCGGCAAACTCATAAAGCTTTTGTCCTGTTAATTTTTTCTCACGCCAAGCCTCGACACTTTGCTTAAATACCATCTCGCATTGATCACAAATTAATTGCTTCTCCGGACTCTCGCCAAACACAAATGTTTTACCATAATCTCCTTCAAGATCATTGGCCACTGTTCCAATATCAATGAAGTAAATTGAACCTGGCCTAATTTTTATCTCTGGATTACTTTTTTGTGAAAAAGACAAAAGCGTATCCTCATCAATTCGCACTTTTGTTGGGTGCCAACTCTTTTCAATTCCAATTTTTTGATATTCATCCTCAATAAGTGTTTCAATATCTAAAAAGCTCATTGCCTCCTCAACATGCCGTGAGACATTTTCCACAATCGAGCGTGTGTTTTTTTGAAGTTCTTTAAACGCGTTTAAGTTAAATGATTGTTTATTCTCTTCAGTGTTCATAAAGATTCGACCTGTAAAAAAATTAGTCAAAAACAAATTTTATCATTTTAAGCCTATCATAAGTTCGTGGAAGTAGGAGCAAAGTTTGGCATTTTTATTGCGCTCCTAACGTCAGGAGAAAAAAATGAGAAACCTAATCTTCTTAATTTTAATGTCATTTTCGATGAACGTGTTTGCCACACCAGACTCATTTGTCGGGCCACAACCACAAGTTAATGCGCTAGCTAAAATTCCTGGTATTGGGGCACCTCCCAGTACGGCCGATTGCAACTGCGACGGAAAGGATGATAAGAGCAAAGAAAAAATAGAGAAGCCAAAAAGACCGTTAATCTCCTATTCTTTTAGTTTTGGAACCGATGGAAATGGAGATCGCGAAGTTACTAAATACGACTGTTCAACCTCGCCAAACCTTGGAAAAATTAATTGGCTGGAAGGTGAAATTACAAAATACTCAATTGAAGGCTACAGAGGCCTTGTGGCCCAACATACCGCCTCATTCTCAGATCAAGACAAAGTATGTCTTGCCGGAAGGCTTGGTAGCTTAGGAAATACTTTATACGACATGGAAGACGGTTATGGCCTGTACGACCTAGAGGAGATGCATAAATGTATGCAACAAGCAAAAAACGGTGATTATTCCGGCTCTTGTCGTACCTGCGCCCCCATTCATCACTACGCTGCTGACATCATGGAATCAATGGGAGGCCAATGTGGGTTAATGGTTAATATGGTTCACACCTATGTTAATGATAGATCAGAACCCAATAACACCAGACGAGGAATGCATTATGTGAACATCTGTAAAGTTGGTGATAAATTCTTTATGCATAATTACAATAGAAAGTATCAGCTAGAAGCAATGACTTACCAAGAAGCAGTGGACATCACCAACACGGGTCTAGGCGAAGGAAACTGGGCGGGTAATCAAATCACTTGTATGGATCCCGGAAAGAGTAGTCTGGCCGAGTGCAAACATGTTTACCTCAGTCGAAACACTCGTTATCAGTTATCAAAAATTAAAGAAGCGATCGCGCAAGTAGATGATACACGCTCTCCCATTCATATTGCTTTATCAAATATTTCTCAAGAAGTACGCATCGCTTATCCAATCTCCACAAGTAAAGAAACTAAAACTTACAAAGACGGAGATAAACAAACGACGCAAGTAACCCATGGCTTTACACTTGGAATGGATCGCTACCGCAGTGAATATTTCGCCCAGGGCGGTTGGGTAAGACGCAGCCAAAGTGAAGTCGTTTCACCAAAAGGAGAGGTAAAACGACGATCTCGCCAAGACCTCTACCTAGGCGTCGCAGGAATCGAAGGCAATGGCGCATTGATGATAGATGATCAACTTCAAGATACTGCTTCAATTGTTTTTTATTTAAATCGTGATGACCAGTTTATTTTAAACGAGGATAATGTGTTTGGACTTCAGACACATGTAGCTTTTGGATCTGATACCGCAAACTTTTACAGAGAACGTAATTTTGCATTAGGTCTAACTGACGTTTTACGCGCATACTGGGCGCATGATATTGATGAACGATTTCAACTCGAAGTTTCTCAAGATGTTAGTATCATGACCGACCGAGCAAATGTCCCCCTACCGCAAATAGGAAAAACCACAGTGAGGTTTAATCAAGACTATACAGGTTCTATGCCCCACAATTTTACGTTGACCAACAGCACGGCAGTTCACTTTTTACATGGCGGCTTTAGCGATGAAACATTTGCATTTCAAAATACATTTAACCTTGGGGCAACAAGTGTAGGTCCAACCGGATTGGAAATTTCCATTCAATCAGACCTTGGGTATACGACAAGTTCCATGATGGGGCGTGATGTTTTTTATGACGAAGGCATTTGGGGAGAAGGAAGACTCAAAGTTATTCAACCTCTCTATCACAATGGCACCACTTCCCTTCATCTCATGCTTGATGGTGGCGCAACAAGCGGCAGCAGGCCTGCTCAATTTGCCATCGACCCACTAACAATAGAAGAGAACCCTACACGAAATTCCGTAGATTCCATTTTTAACGGTTTTATAAGACTAGGTGGAACGTGGTAAGCATATAATTTTATATCAAGAAATTCTTCATTTCACATTGTCAAAAAGTTGGCCGGTCCAGGCGAAAAACCATTTTGAGGGGTATAAGTCACCGAAAATGAGTTTTAATTTAGGCATAAAGCTTGCAAGTTCTCCACCATATATTTCTGGGGAGAAATAAAATGAAAACATTAGTAACAACAATTTTTAGTTTACTCATCATCACAGCAAATGCCGATGAAGGCGCCATTTTTGGGCCTGTAGACGCTGAAACTTTAACACTCGACTTACCAGCAATTGGTGCTGCTCCAAGCCTTGAAGACTGTAATTGCGACGGTGAGGAAGACAAAGAAAAAGATGAAAAAGAGAAAAGAAAGACCCCACTTATTTCATTCTCTTTTGGAGTTGAGGCCGATGGAAATGGAGACCGAGCAGTTAGCTCTTACGATTGTAGTACTTCACCACATCAAACAGATATCGCCAACATCATCAGCGCGATGCCAACAATGGATCACCAAGCTTTTAAAAGTTATGTTTCTGCGAATACTCAACATTTTTCCGCAGAGGATAAAATTTGCTTAGCAAATGAGTTTGCAGGTCTAGGTAATCAAAACTATACGATGGCGGATGGAATTGGATTATATAACCTTGATGAGATGCACTCGTGCATTCAACAAGCGTCAATGGGCAACTACGAATCATGTCGTACATGTGCACCTATTCACCATTACTCTGCAGACATGATTGAGAGCATGGGTGGCCAATGTGGTCTCATGGTTAATCAATCTCACGAAGATGATTATGAACTTGATTCGACCACAAGCACTTATGTTAAAACGGGAACAACAAGTCGCTTCATGCATTACGTAAATATTTGTAAGATTGGTGGAAAATTTCACATGATCAACTACAGTAGCAATTACCAACTAGAAGCGATGACCTACCAAGAAGCTGTTGATATGGCGAACATTGGTTTAGGAGAAGGAAACTGGGCGGGTAACCAAATTACGTGTATGGGTTCAGGTGAGAGTTCAATTAA
>JAURQB010000205.1 GCA_030836365.1 Bdellovibrionota bacterium
CTTCGCCTAAAGAAAAAATTTTAGTTGATAAATAACTCGCATAAAATCGATATGCTAGAAAAAAAAGTATTAGCCCAGAGGCCACAATATAAGCAGCATTCATCTTTCACCCTTCATTTGAATGGTCATTTTATACCACAGAATTTAATTAAAAATGAAGTCTTTAAACTCATGAACAATGGCGCGAACACCTTCTGGCGTTTCATGGGAGAAAATTTCATCGATGCTCACCCATTTGTAGCGAATGACTTCTCGCATATCAAGCTCAACTGATGGTTCACTTCTAAGCCTCAAGTGATAAAAAAATTGATGATCTTTTTTAAAACCTTTAGTACTCAAATGCTCTTTTAAAAAAGCAAGGTCTGACTCTTCACACTTAATACCAACTTCCTCAAAAAGCTCTCTTTTTGCACCAGCAATTTCTGTTTCACCACGGTCGACCATTCCACAAGGAAAAGTCCAGCCAGGCTTATAGCTATTTTGAATTATTAAAATATAATTGTCGAAAGTAACTAAGATGTAAGCACCTCGAACGCGAGGTCTAAAGATAAAGCAAAAACATGTGTAGCCAATATATAAGAATTTTAGCCAAAGAATATGCAATTGATTATTCACGACTCAATAGCTCTTTAACCTCTAAGGCCATCGACTCAAGACCTTTATGATAATCTTGCTCTCTGAGCTTTAGCTTTGCATCGGAGTTCGTTTTAAGTTCTCCTAGAAACCGCTTAAAGGCATAAACTGGGCCCGCACTTCGGTGGGTTACAATAAGACCAAAAAATAAACCAAAAAGAGCGAAAAACAAGGTGAGGCCCAGAAAACCAAGAGCGATGTGCCCCATCATTTTGTCCTTGAGTGCCTCATTTTTAATCAGTACATTTAAAACTGTGTAGCAAAAAGACGCCATGAGAAAGTTACTAAAAAATGAGAGAACAGCAAATTTAATAGAAAAGCTCCATTGAAAATCTGGGTCGATAATTTTAAAGCCACGAAGGTTTTCTTCAAACCAAATGTCATCTGCGCGCTTAAAGAGAATAATGATGCTTTGAATGCCAAAGAAGGCGATAAAAATATCGGCCACATTAAACACGATATAAGGAAGCGGCTTTAAAATAATAAAGTCAGTTACCTTTCCCCACAAGATACGGTCTATTCCATTACCGATGATTCCACTAATAAAGAATGTTACCGGATAGCGGACACCAAAAAGATTTTTTTTATTGAGAAAATAAAAAATGATAATTGTCGAAGTTAGAAAAATTAGTCCGAAAAATAACGAGAGAAAGACAATCCTAACAAAAGGCTCGCCCCCACTGAACTGTCCAAATGAGATACCTGGGTTATAAAACTTCTTAAAAATAAAAAAGAGAAAACTCTCTCTTCCTTCAATTGTATGGGCCCAGTACTTTGTCAGCTGGTCAGAGAGAATAATAAAAAGAGCTCCAAAAATGAGAATCACATTTTGCTTTTTAACGTCCATCCTTGGAGCTCCTACATGATTATTTATCGAGAATGATTAACTGCCCACCAATATGTGCTGGATGCAGATGACATTTCATGGGATAAATTCCCTCTTTTTTTAACTTAACTTTAAAAGTCTTCTTTTCACCTTTCTTCACCACTTCTGTCACATCATGACTAGGAATCATAAAACCATGCGGCCCTTTTGCTTTGTTAATTAAGGTAATCTCAAGCTCTTCTTCTTCGTATCCTGCAATGTTGCCAGGAATCCACTGTTTCGTTCCGTCAATTTCATAATTAACAAGGGTGATTTTTCTGACTTCACTTAGAGCGGAAAAAGAGGCGATCATTATCACTAAAATTAATAAACTCTTCATTTTAATCACCTATAGATTTAGTGGTAAGCTAGCCGAAAGAAAAATCTCACCGTTTGATTTGTATTCATCAGAAGTAACTCCTGTTGCCAATCCAAATGCCTTAGTATCAAAAGTATTCATTCTATACTCAGCATTAAGACTAACAAACGGAAGCCCCGTAAATCCAACGCCTAAAGAAATTGTGGTTAGCTCCACCTTTTGTCCGCCCTCAAACTCCCAATTTGCATCAAAATAATATGTAGCCCACGCTCTCAGCATGATTGGCAGCTCGTACCCAACGAAAACTCCCATTCTAGTAGCATCATACGACTTTTCTGAAGAAGTAACACCAAGAGCTGTTGCAGCTGCGATATCCCAAGTCATACCGCTTCCCATTCCATACTCAACACCGGCCATAAATCCAAGAAACTGATATCCGGCCCTGGCTCCGTAAGAAACACCATTTCTGGTTACATCTATTTCTGTCCCTGATACAGATGGCGTATCCCATGCAAGTGTATATCCAACATACGGATCAATCAAAAAGCTAGCTTTTGATTGTTGGGGAAAAAAGTTAATTCCGATTAAACAAATAAAGACGATCATTTTTTTCATAGGTATCTCCAAAATAATTTTTATTGTATGAGTGTTAATAATTTTATCTGAAATACTTCCATAAAGCATTAAATATTTAACGATCTTGCTTCTTCAAACGATAAGTTTTCATGATCCATTTCAAGAACCAGATCATTTTTATCAACGAATACCCTAATCTTTATGGTGGAACAGAATATTACATCTACGAAGTCGCTAATGAGCTAAAAGAAAGAGGGATTGAAACTATATTATTTTATGATGGCGCTCACCTACCTGATGAAAAAATGAGTCATGCATTTGATCAGTTGTTTCCCATCATCAACATTGAAACCCAATTAAGTGCATACCCAGAAGGCGTTATTTATTTAAATAATTATCGTAACCCTTCACTCATCAAGCGATTAATTAAGTTACCTAACCCTAAATTTCGTTTTATTCATGATCATTACCTAAGCTGCCCCAGAAGCTCGAAGACAAATCCAATAAGCAACACGACTTGCACAAAAAAAGTAGGTCTACAATGCTATACTTGTCCTGGTGTTCTCTCTCGCCACAATCGCCGTTTTATTTTTAGAACACCCAAACAAACAATCAGTGAACTTAAACTACACAATGATTTTGATGGAGTCATTGTTAGTTCGCTTTACTTACATCGCGAGATGGTTAGAAATGGTTTAAGGTCTAAAAAAATCTCCATCAACCCCATTTACCAAGAAAAAACGACTTCTGTTCAAAGATCACAGCAAAAGCAAGAAAACCTCCTTCTTTTTATTGGATCTTTAATAAAAGGAAAAGGGATTGAAACGTTGATTCAAGCACTTGCCAATACAGACGAGAGTTTTCACCTGGCCATCATTGGTGATGGCGCGAAGAGAGCATCATTGGAAAAGCTCGCACAACAAACACCAATGAAATCGACAATTTCTTTTGAAGGGCGATTAAGTAAAGAGGAAGTAAGAAGATATTACTGTAAGGCAAAAGCTGTTATCGTTCCCAGTAGCTTGCCAGAGACTTTTTCGAAAGCAGGGGCGGACGCCCTTCAGTATGGCACCCTACCGATTTGTGCGGATGTTGGTGGAATTAGCTCTTGGTTAAAGCACCAAAAAAATGGAATTCTATTTGAGAGTAACAACTATCTTTCTTTAACGAATGTTTTAAATAACCTAGCAAATGGTCATTATGATCCAGTCATTAAGAATATTTCTTTAAGGACAAATGCTCTTCCAACAATCGATGAACACGTAACAAGGTTAGTAGAAACAATACGTCTCGAATTGAGTAGAAAAATACCTCCACCTAAATACAGTTATGCTGAAAATGAAGAGTTTATTCAAAACATGGATGATGTTTGTGAATTATTTAAGGTGACCGTATTCAAGTTTATCGATCAACAAAATATCGACACCATTCTTCTGATTGGAGGATATGGGCGCGGCGAAGGTGGGATTATCAACGAAAGTGGTTACCCTCGACCTCATAACAACCTCGATTTTCAAATAATCCTCAACACGCTTAGAGTTGGTGAGGCATATCAAAAAAGACAATTAATACTAGATGAGCTTGATCGACTTAAGCCGCATAAAGAAATAACACTAGACTTTAGCTTTAACACTAAATTTAAGATTAAATTTGGAACACCTCAATTAGTTTATTACGACATGAAATATGGCCATCGTTTAGTTTATGGAGACGATCAGTGGCTATTAAATATAAAGCGTTATCATTCTCAAAACATCAGTCTTCATGACATTAGAGAGCTGCTTATTAATCGCGGAACGCTACTTATTTTAAATAAAAAATTGCTTGAAAAAGATAAACTTAGCATGAGTGAAAAAAAGATTATTATCAAACACCTCGTTAAGGGGATTATCGGCTATGGTGATGCCCTCTTATACATTCATGGAAAATATCATTGGTCTTATAAAAGAAAAAAAGAACTGATGTGGACAATTGCGCCAGAATATAAAACATTTGCGAAAATATATAACTATGCAATAAATTTTAGATTTAACCCTCACTATGACCGCATATTAAAAGCTGACCTTCAACTGCTTCAGTCCTTTATCATGAAAAACTTAGAAGAAATTCATCTAAATTTTGAGACAAGCTTAGATAAAAAGATAAATAGTAACTGGCTTCACTATTTTGAAACCTTTACCCAAGTTCCCATGCATTCAAAAAAGAAAACACCTTTGAATATTTTAAAAATGTTTTATAAAGGTTTTATAAAAAAAGAAATTCTAATGTGTGCTGAACTTCAAACCAAAAAAGAATTTAAATGCAAAATGATTGGCGACCAAGGAATTTTAACGGCAATCTTTCCATTTGTTTTATACGGCTCACTTAGGCCCGAAGCGCTAAAACACATCCCGTACCGAAAACTTATTAATTTATATATTAAAGAATGGGGAAAAAATAGTGATGAAAACTTTGAACAATCCCTACCAGGAAAAATAATCGCCCAGGAAAAGGAAGCAGCATGATATATCTTACAAGTGATATTCATCACGCGAAATTAAAAACGGGAAACCAGCATCATTGTGATATCAGTGAAATCGAAACGGCGACAATAATGAGTAAGCTCATTTTTGAGCGTAAGATCAAGGCAACATATTTTATTAGTGGCCAATCATTTGATGAAGAATGGAGAGAGCTTAAAAAATTTGTCCTGCATCCAGATATTGCGCTTGGCGGCCATAACTATAATTGTTTCAAGCCAGATATTCTTCACCGTATCAGTAATAAATTTTTCAAAAGTTATAATGGGCCACGTTTTTATCAAATTTCGGACACGAAAAAAACGATAGAGGCGATAAAAAGAAAGACCGGAAAAACGATCTCATTGTGGCGCAACCATATGTACATGCACGGGAAATACACCGATGAGATTCTACCGAAATGTGGTATTACCATTTGCTCTGATGGAGTCCAAAAAGAGAGTAATAGGCCAACGGAGAAATCTCCCAATTACTTTCATTTCCCGATTAATATTATCCCCGATCATGAACACCTTATTCATGCTGAGAGAACTCCTGAGTGGATTAAATGGTGGCAAGAGCGCTACAATTGGAGTGATGATTTTGGGCCTGACTCCTATTACATTGATGAGTGGGCAGAACTTGTTCTCTCTCAATTAAAGCATAATGAGAAAAATGGTATTGTTAGTAATATGATCATTCACCCAATAACGATGTATCTGTGTGATGAGTTTAAAAGTTTAAA
>JAURQB010000206.1 GCA_030836365.1 Bdellovibrionota bacterium
CGCAACCTTTCCCATGGTGATCGATGCGGTGGATGATGATGCCCCCGACGGGACGCAGGTGGTCACGATATCGGTGAGCGCGCCGGGATTCGCGAGTGGGGTGGCCGAGTTGGAGGTGACCGACGATGGGGACAGGGCTCCCATCGTGATCAATGAAGTTCTCTGGGATCCACCTTCCGGAAGCGATCCCAATGGCGACGGGAATCCGAATGGATCGCCGTTGCCGGCGGTGGTGGAAGAGGTCTAAGGCCATGTATTGATGCTGATGAGCTGAGAAATAATTTTGATGTTGTTCAGCGAGAAGCAATGTCAGCATTTGGTAATGGAGACTTGTTGGTTGAAAAGTTTATTCAGAATCCTAGGCACATTGAAGTTCAGATCCTTGCGGATAAAAAAGGAAATACTTATCACTTTTTTGAAAGAGAGTGCTCTGTTCAGCGGAGGCACCAAAAAATTATAGAGGAGGCTCCCTCTCCTTTTATTGGTGATGATGAAGCACTTAGAAAAGATCTTTGTGAAACAGCAGTTCGATTAGCAAAATCAGTTGACTATGATTCTGCAGGTACAGTTGAATTTATTATGGGAGATGATAAAAAATTCTACTTTCTTGAAATGAATACTCGTATCCAAGTTGAGCATCCAATCACAGAGGAAATTACAGGAATAGACTTAATCGTTTGTATGATTCAAGCTGCCTTTGGAGATGACTTAGGAATTCCTTCTCAGGAGTGGATAACGAGAAGTGGTCATGCCATCGAGTGTCGTATCTGTGCGGAAGATCCGATAACAATGCTTCCTGCTCCAGGAAAAGTAACAGGGTTTGAAACTAATTTTCCTCAAGGAACGCGTTTTGATAACTGTATCTATAAAGGCCTAGAGGTCACACCTGATTTTGATCCAATGGTTGGTAAGCTTGTGACTAAAGGTTTAAAAAGAGGTGTTGCGTTAAGAAAGATGAAGGCTGCGTTAAATGGCCTTTTTATTGAAGGGTTAAAAACGAATATACCACTTCATAAAGTTATACTTGAGAATGAAAAGTTTAAGAGTGGAAACTACTCAACAAACTTCATTAAAGAAGAAAACCCACAGGGGGAAATCAATACCGAATTTGATCACCTGCGCTTTTATAAAATGTTAGCGACAATTGAAGCCCGTCGGATGGGATTTTAGGAGTCACGAATGAGAACATACTTTATTGATAATGATAATAATGAGCATGTCGTTGACCTAACGAGAACGACTGTACACAGTAGTGACCTGGTTGAGTTTAAGTTCTCTTATTTAGAAGAACAAAAACTTACGCGAGAGCAAAATGTTTTTGTTCGCAAACTTGCTGGGCAATATTTTGTTTCTTTAGATAATAAAAAATGGAACAAACTCGCGCGACAAGATGCACCGACCGTCATGTTAAACGTAGATCAGGTGTATGATGTTTTTAGAGGCTATAAACCAAGTGGCTTAAGTGATGGTGATGAAGGCGGTCTAAAAACTCAAATGCCGGGCAAGGTTATTAAAATTCCTGTTTCTGCAGGTGATGAGGTTGTAAAGGGACAAACCGTTATCGTGCTTGAGGCGATGAAAATGGAAAATGAAATTAAGGCTAGTTACGACGGAGTAGTTAAAGAGGTCTATGTAAAAGAAGGCCAAGCGTTAGACAATGGTGTTCTTATGATGGAACTCGAAAAAAAATAAGGAATTAAAGTGAATTACAATAATCCAAATGATTTTCAAAAAGAGATGGAAAAATTTAAGCGTGATCTTCAAGGCAAAGGAACGTTAATTGTTTACGGTATCTTGGGTGTTCTATTATTGATTGGAATGCTTTCGAGCTTTTATACCGTTGAGCCTGATGAAGAAGCAGTCGTTTTAAGGTTTGGGAAATATACTGGCATCCCCAAGCCTCCAGGGCTTCACTTTAAAGCACCATTTGGTATTGACCGAGTAATAAAAGTTCAAACAAAAAGGGTGCTGCAAGAAGAGTTTGGTTTCAGAACGTCTAGCAACCGTTACAGTCGAGCATCTTATTCACAGAATAATTTTGATATAGAATCACTTATGCTTACAGGAGATTTAAATGTCGCTGACGTTGAGTGGGTTGTGCAGTTTCAAATTTCAGATCCATATAATTTTTTGTTTAAAACTAATTCACCACTCGTCAATATAAGAGATGTCTCTGAGTCAATCATGAGGCGTGTCGTTGGAGATAGAACTGTTACAGAAGTTTTAACGACTGGACGTAAAGAAATTTCGAGTGAAGCTCGAGTTTTAGTTCAAGAGGTTCTAGATAAGTATGAAATGGGTGTTAGTGTTGTAACTGTTAAACTTCAGGACGTTAATCCGCCGGATACAGTCAAACCATCATTTAATGAAGTTAATGAGGCAAAGCAGGAACAAGAGAAAGCGATCAATCAGGCAGAGAGAGCGTATAATAAAATTATTCCAGAGGCGCGAGGTAAAGCACAGCAGTTAATCACCGAGGCTGATGGGTATGCACTCGCGCTTGTTAACAAAGCAGAGGGTGATGCAGACAAATTTACGTCTGAATACAGGGCATTTAAAAAATCTCCGGGGATAACAAAAAAACGTCTTTATCTTGATGCAATGGAGAGTGTTTTTAGTTCTCTTGATGATGTGACGATTGTTGATAGTGCGATTAAAGGAATGCTTCCAATATTCTCTACGAAAGAAGTAACTAAATAACTGAAAGTAAAAAAAAGGTTTAATGATGGAAAAAAGTATATTGTTATTGATTGTTGTTGCAGTGGGTGCATTTATGTTAAATGCTTCAACATATGTAATTACTCCTGATTATCAAGTTGTTATAACTCAATTTGGAAAGCCTGTTGGAAAGCCTGTTGCCGAATCAGGTCTTCATTTCAAGAAACCCTTCGTTCAAGAAATTAGAAAAGTAGATAGGAGAATTTTAACTTGGGATGGTTTTCCAACTGAAATTCCGACTAAGGATAAAAAGTATATTAAAGTTGATACAACTGCGAGATGGAAAGTTGTTGATGCCTTGACTTTTATTCAAACCGTTAGAAATGAAAGAGGGGCGAGAGCTAGATTAGATGCGATCTTAGATGCGACAACTCGAGATGTAATTTCAAATCACAATCTTGTTGAAGCTGTTAGAAATTCAAATTCAATTCTCTCAAAAATTGAAGAGGTTAAACAAGATATTAAGGATCGAAAAAAATCTGGTGAAGCGATCGTTGAAGAAGAGATTAGTGGAGAAATTGAAAAAATATCTGTCGGCAGAGAAAAGCTAAGTGAAAGTATCGTACTTGAAGCGGAAAAAGAGCTTCGTAAGTTTGGGATTGAGCTTATCGATGTGCAGCTTAGACGTATCTCTTATGAGAAAAGTGTTGAACAAAAAGTTTATGAGCGAATGGTCTCAGAGAGACAAAGAATTGCTCAAAAAATTAGGTCAATAGGACTAGGTGAAAAAGCAAAAATTGAGGGCCGGATTGATCGTGACCTGAAGAAAATTGAGTCTGAAGCCTATAGAACAGCACAAAAGATACGAGGTGATGCAGAGGCTAAGGCAACTACTATCTACGCTAAGGCCCTAACTAGCGGAAAAGATTTTTACTCATTTCAGCGATCTCTAGAAGCGTATAAGAATTCAATAAAAGCTGGGAAAACAAAACTCATCATTTCCAATGATTCTGAGTTTTTAAAATTCTTGAAGAGTTCGTTTTAAATAAAACTCCTTGCTAGATAAGTTTTTTGAGTTTTTCAATGAGCTGTTTCTTCTCATGGTAAGGGTTCGCTATTTTTGACTTCTCTGTTACGGCGTCAATAATTTGTTCGAGATCATTAACTACTAGGCTTTTTGCCCATTGCTGATTTTGTAACTCTCTTTTGATCTTAATTGTTTCAGTTTCAGTGAAAAAGAAGTTGTCGATTAATTTAATGATTTCTTCTATTTTTTCAGGGGCGTAAATAGAAGTAGATACGATCGGCTTCATCAAAGATTTTTTGTATTCGTTAACTGTCAGGTTCGCTTGCGTCTCAAGAGCGCCGTCAGCTTTATTAATTAAGATAATATCCGCAAGCTCATTAATTCCTTTTTTTACTCCCTGCAGTTCATCCCCTGTAGCTGGAAGTAAATTGACCACAAAGCAGTCACATAGTTCAGATACACTATATTCAGTTTGTCCAACACCTACAGTTTCAATAAAAATATAATCATACTTTGCTGCACTAAATATACTAACTGCTTCTCTTGTTGATCTCGATATACCGCCATTGTTAAATTTACTTGGAACAGGCCTAACGAAACAATCTGGATGATTTGATAATGTGCTCATTCTTGTTTTATCGCCAAGAATACTGCCTCCATGAATAGGGGAAGATGGGTCAATCGCAAGTACAGCGATCTTTTTATTTTGTTCTAGAAGTCTTTTTCCAATCTCTTCAATTAAACTACTTTTGCCACTACCTGTGATTCCTGAGAATCCAATTATTCGAGTGGAAGTATTTTTATATTCAAAGAGTTTTGAAATAAGGGACTCAGTAAGTGCCCTGTCTTTGTCCGTTGTGCTTTCTACAATGGTGAGCGCTTTTGCAATTGCGCGACGGTCGCCGTTTAAAATGGAAGAGATAATTTCTTTATTCATCTATTAGCCTAAGTGGAGTGTTTATAACTATTGTTTTTAACTAACTTATATTACTTCAGTAGTTTTAATACCTCTTGAATAGAGTGTGTTATTGGTGTGCCCGGCCCAAAAATGCACTTAACTCCCGCTTCATAGAGTGCATCATAATCCTTTTTGGGAATAACACCGCCACAGATCACATGAATCTCATTTGCTCCGCTTTTTTTGAGTTCATTGATAAGTTCAGGAATGAGTGTTTTGTGTCCCGCTGCTTGAGAGCTAACGCCAACAACGTGGACGTCATTATCAATTGCTTGGTGAGATACTTCTTTCGGTGTTGAAAACATCGGAGCAATATCAATATCAAAACCAGCATCACTAAACGCAGAGGCGATCACTTTTGCGCCTCGGTCATGGCCGTCTTGTCCCATTTTTGCCACTAGCATTCGTGGTCGTCTTCCATGATTTTTTTCAAAATCTTTAACCTCTTTTTCAACAAGAGACCAAAAGTCCTCGTTCATATTTGTCTCCTTGTAAACTCCACTTGCGGTATGATGAGTCGCAGAGTATCGTCCCCAAACTTTTTCCATTGCTGCACTAATTTCACCTACGGTGCATCTTGCTCTTGCCGCCTCAACGCTTAATTGAAGGAGATTTCCTTCGTTTGTTTTAGCAGCATTTTCAATCGCGGATAAGCACTGGTCGACTTCTTTTTGGTTTCTTGTTGCCTTAATGCTTTTTAATCGAGCAACCTGCAAGTTTCGCACTTTGTGGTTATCGATTTCTAAAGTTTCAACGTTTTCCTCGTTTTCAACCCTATATTTATTTACTCCAACAATTACTTCTTTTCCTGAATCAATATCACCCTGTCTTCTTGCAGCAGACTTTTCAATATTTAGTTTAGGTTTACCCGTTTCAATGTATTTGGCCATACCACCTTCTTTTGAAACTTCTTCAACAATATTTTTCGCCTTTTGATACATATCCTCCGTTAGTGATTCCATCATGTAGCTGCCGCCCCAAGGATCTACGACTTTTGTAATATTGGATTCCTCTTGTAATATCAGTTGAGTATTACGCGCAATTCTAGAGCTAAATTCACTCGGAAGAGCAACTGCTTCATCTAATGAATTTGTATGTAAGGATTGTGTTCCACCAAAGACAGCCGCCATTGCTTCAATTGTTGTTCTAATAACATTGTTATGAGGATCTTGCTCCGTTAAAGACCAGCCTGAAGTTTGGCAATGAGTACGAAGACTTTTTGATTTCTCTGATTTTGGATTGTACTCGCTGACAATTTCACTCCAAAGTCTTCTCGCCGCACGAAGTTTTGCAATTTCAAGATAAAAGTTCATTCCAATACCAAAGAAAAAACTTAATCTTGGTGCAAATTGATCAATCTCAAGACCTGTTTTTAAGGCCGTTTCAATATACTCTTTTCCATCAGCAAGAGTATAAGCAAGCTCTAAAATTGGATCTGCGCCGGCTTCTTGCATGTGATAGCCAGAGATAGAAATCGAGTTATATCTTGGCATGTTTTTAGAAGTGAACTCAATAATGTCACCGATAATTTTCATTGATGGTGACGGTGGGTATATATAAGTATTTCTAACCATGAATTCTTTAAGAATATCATTTTGAATCGTACCGGAGAGTTTTTCTTGAGGGACACCTTGCTCCTCAGCAGCGACAATGTAATTTGCAAGAATCGGAAGAACAGCGCCATTCATTGTCATCGATACTGAAACTTGATCAAGAGGAATTCCATCAAAAAGAATTTTCATGTCTTCAA
>JAURQB010000207.1 GCA_030836365.1 Bdellovibrionota bacterium
AATGAACCAGTTGAAATCGCTTTTCAACAATCTAAGAATAAAAATTTTAATTTTATCGCTTCTATACTAGGGGAAATTGTTTCTAATTTTAATGATTATAAGACCAAGCAGTGGTGGAATTTGTGATATTCTAGTTTTAAAGGATAAAAAATGAAAAAATCGTTGTTCGCTTTAGTTTTTATCTTGCCCCTAGTGATAGATGCCTCAGAGCAAATTGGTGACGATTGTCGACTTAATCTTTCTTGGGGGCATGGCGGTGCAGGAAATGTATACGAGAGGCATGCTAAATTAAAAGTCAAAGGCCGAAGTATTTTTCAAGGCTGTGGCGTGGGTGGAAGTGGATCCATAGACTATCAGGTATGGCAAACAGGATATAATGGTGACTGGATGGGAGAAGCATCTCTTATTGATAATGGTGGTTTTAATCCAGTGATGAGTCTAAAATCGAGATCCACCCTCGACAAATATTCAAAAGTTAATGATAAAAAATCCTTAAAGTCAGCAGAGAAAATTTATGTTCAAACAGAAAAAGAATGGGCGCATGTCCTGGCCGGCCATGCAAAAGTAGATGAAGATGAGCTCATTGATGGTGTTATTTCTGTAGGGTATGCAAGGCTTACGCAGTACCACTGGGCTTCTCTTGTTAAAGAAGCTGATAAACTTATTAAAAATAAGACTTGCTCTAAGGTCAGTATTAACTTTATTTGTCATGATGAAAAATACTCTTATGTTAATGATATGGGAGTTACAATTGATGAAGCAGACCTTGATGATCAAGTTTATTCTGATCGTATCATGCAAGCAGAGTTTAAACATATGAGTGTTGACCATGCTCTGTTGGTTGATTCTTCTGGCAATAATATTGTTTTTAAAAATAAAGCGTGCTTAAACTCACCAACGGTGCAAATTGATACGGTTCCAAGAAAATGTGGAGAATCACATGTTGTTGATGCAGGCACAATTGAGCAATATAAAGCAGGAGAGTGTGGTGAATTCTTAAATAAAGTAACCACTCAGTATAAAAGAACAAGAAAACTTGCCGGCAGAGCAGATATTTTCTCACCTGAAAGAGCACCGGCCGACAGCGACTCTCAATCGACACATTCCTTGTCAGAATAACGCTATAGGATTCTAATTTTAATATCGTTAAACCTAACGAGTATCACTTAGATTTTCCTTATTTATTAAATGATCAGATATTCCGCACCATAAAATTCAAAACTGAGTTCCTGATCTTCCGCTTTTGGCCCAACAGCTTTAATTTTAAAATCAATGACTCTCAACGGAGTGTTGATATAGTCTGTAATGTCAATTTCGATGAGTCCATTTTCGTCGAAGTCAAAGCTAATAGTCTCATCTATACCTGGAAGGTAAATTTTAGTGGAGTTGTCTTGATGATTTTGAGATTTTATGATCAATTTTATTACTTGCTGGTAAGTGGAAAATAAATGGTTAAACTCAATAGTGGCATGACCTCGACCTCGAGAATTTGTTTTCTCAATACTAAGTTTGCTATCAATTAAATTTACTGAAAGTTCAAATTCATTTTGAATGAGTTCAACTTCGGTTGTTTCTTCTTGTGCTTCTTGTTTTGGAACTTCTTCAACGTCAAATTCTTCAACTTCTTCTACATGTTCTAAAATTTCTTCTGGACCCTGAATCTCATCCATAAGCTCGATCTCACTTGTGTCAACGCTCGCTAGATAATTCATCTCTTCTTTTCTGATTTCTGATGTATTATCTTTTATATAAAAGGTCGCCGTTTCTCCGTTAATTTCACGTCTTGCTTGTTCATCATCATTAGCAATCAAGAAATGGTTAAATTCAATTTCTTGGGTTTTTCCATTACACCCTTTGCCTGAAAACAAGACCAATTCCCCCACCGTTGGTAGATCTGTATCTTCTTGAAGATGAAAAGGAGTTATTATATCAGCGACGCCATTATTAACTTGATAGCAATTACTCGTATAATAAACATTGGCCGAATCTGTATTCGGATTTCTTGTCGATGATTGAGATACTTTCAACAATCTAAATTGAAAACTTTTCGTTTTGCCATTTCCACAACTTTCTTCATCTTCAACATTTGCACAAAAATGAAAAACGCCATGATTAATTGCTGTTGAGGAGATGGGGGCCCTCCTACATTGCGACTTACTAAAATCGAGAGCGATTTTTTGAGTTTCTTGGTTTAGTTCGGTATTAGTTGTAGTGCAATGTTCCTCGTTATCAATAAACATACGGCCAAAAAATAACCATTTCCCTTGATCGAGATCTTTGGAAAAAGTTAATTTACTTGGATCAATTGATTCAATCCATTGCATGCCCTGTCCATTTTCATCTTCTTTGATTCCACCAACGATAATGTGGTTGGCGTTTGTCATGAGGTTATTTATTCCATAGCTAGATAACTTAATACTGGTTTCTGTCGGAGCACTATGCTGGGCGCAGCTAATGAGAAACATCAATACCGAAGCACTTAGTGCTCTCAATATAATTGTTTTATTCATTAATGCGTTCACCAAACCTCCATTTATATGACTTCATATAAATTTACTCCTGAAACGGGAGAAAAGAGGTAAGTTATTGAAAATCCGTTGTTTTGATTTGAGGTTTATTGCGAAAATGCCATTAAAAGCCGGCAATTAGGGAACTAACTCATTGAAGTTTTGTTAGAGATATTGATTTAAATCAAGTTTTCGTTTGGTTTATTAGACCTTAGGGGCACCTAATGTTGATTACTTAAAAAAGTAAATGAGCTTTAATGACCAACCAAATTGACGCCAAAAAAATGCGCTCATTAAATGCCATGGATAATAAAACCAATTAGCTACTTGTACCGAAAATTTAAGTTGAATACTGCGCTCTTTTTTAAAAAATTCCAAACGCACAGGACGAACGAGACGAAAGCTCAGGGCGTAGCTGCCATAGCTATATTTTAAATCCCGGTAGTGTTCGTTGACGTCACCAATTACTCCATGTGCACTGAGTAGCGGCCCATGATGAATATTAAGCTCCCCTGGTTCAAAATATCCAGTCTCTTTGCCTGATTCAAACTCAACTTGATAAGGCGGAAGTTGCCCTTTGGTAAAAGTTTCTCTTTTTTGAAGGTTGTCCCAAATATGATCCGTGGCGGTTTTAGAAAATTTCCATGACAGTGAAAATTCATGAAGCTTCATTTTTCTTGGTAGGGGAAAGTTTAGTACATCCATTTGTCATCTCCTCTCTCCTAGGTTACCTGGTTTGATTTGATATAAGTAGAGGAATCTTCTTCATAAAGCTCATCAAGTATTTGACATCACCCATGGGCTGTCTTATCTGAGCTTATGGATAAAAAAGACCTATTAAAATCAAGTTATCATTATGAGCTTCCTGAAGAACTCATTGCCACCAGGCCGACCGAAAATCGAGATGAGTCTCGTTTACTTTTTTATGATCACCCAAGTAAAGCTCATCAAGATTTGGTCTTTAACCAGATTGTCGACTTGATCCCCGAAGGGGCCTTACTCGTGGCCAATCGCTCGAAGGTTTTTCCCTGCCGCTTGTTTGCCAAAAAATCGACAGGCGCCAAAGCTGAAATTTTCTTTTTATCCGTTTCTCCAGACAATCGAGATTCTTACCCGTGCATGATTAAATCGAGCTCAAAAAAAAATATCGGCGATACCTTTTTATTTGAAGAGCTGGTGCTTTGTCTTTCCCAAAAAAATGAAGATGGCACTTTTCAAGTTACTATTCAAAATGATCTCGGCAGCACTCTTGAAGAATTTCTTTACGCCAAAGGAAGTATTCCGATTCCTCCGTATATTCGCGGCGGCGTGAGTGATGATGAAGATAAAATTCGCTACCAAACAGTATTTGCCAAAGAGACGGGGAGTGTGGCCGCACCCACTGCGGGTTTGCATTTTACGGAAGAAATATTTGAGAAGCTTCGCGCCCGCGGCGTGGGCCAGGCGTTTGTTACGTTGCATGTAGGTCTTGGAACATTCGCTCCTGTGAAAGTGGATGATTTAAGTGATCATCAAATGCATACAGAAAATTATTTTATCGACGAAGCGAATACGAAGTTAATTCAGGAAGCCTATCAATCAGGTCGTCCGATCATCGCTGTGGGAACAACAACTCTTCGCGCACTAGAGTCAAGCTTTTCAAAGCTCTCTGTCGGAGCGTTCACTCCAAATAATATGCTGGAGACCAGTATCTTTCTGCATCCGGGCGTCAATGTTCGATCTATTTCTGGTTTAATTACTAATTTTCACCTACCCGAGTCCACGCTTTTAATGCTTGTGAGTGCCTTAATTGGGCGCCAGAAAGTGTTGGAATTATACGAGCACGCGGTTAAAAATCAGTACCGTTTTTTTAGTTATGGGGACGCGAACCTTATCTTGTTGTCATAAAGAGCAAAATTTACATTTTTAAGTGTCAGATAGCGCGTGTTCATGTATCACGGCGCTATGGAATTTTTTAACGTCGAACACACTGATGGCAAGGCCCGCGCAGGAGTCTTGAAAACCGCTCATTCAACCATTCAGACGCCGGTTTTTATGCCAGTGGGAACTCGCGGTTCGGTGAAGTCTCTATCCCAACATGATCTGGATGAATTAGCGCCTGAGATTATACTTGGAAATACGTATCACCTTTATTTACGTCCAGGGCATGAGTTGATTGAAAAAGTCGGCGATGGCCTTCATGGTTTCATGAGCTGGAATAAATCAATTCTAACCGACTCTGGTGGATTTCAAGTTTTTAGCCTAAGTGGTCTCAATAAAATTATGGAAGAAGGGGTGCGCTTTCAGTCACACCTGGATGGCAGCTATCACCTCATTGGCCCGGAGAAATCCATGGAAATCCAGCGCGCCTTAGGTTCCGATATTGTGATGGCCTTTGATGATTGTCCGGCACTTCCCAATACCACGGAAAAAATTAGAGATGCGCTTGAGCGAACCATTCGTTGGGCAAAACGCTGTAAAGATTATGAATTAAAACCTCATCAAAACCTCTTTGGGATTGTTCAAGGGGGATTAGATCTTTCTCTTCGAGTTGAGTGCCTAGAGCGACTTGATGAAATTGGCTTTCCGGGAATGGCCATTGGTGGCCTTTCTGTCGGTGAGAAAAATGACGAGATGGTGGAGCTTCTCACCAATTTCACGCCTAAAATGCCGGCCCATAAACCGCGCTATTTGATGGGTGTAGGAACGCCGCTTGATATTTTAAACGCCGTAAAAACCGGCGTGGATATGTTTGATTGCGTTTTGCCGACTCGAAATGCAAGAAATGGCCAGGTGATTACTAGTCGCGGCCCTTTAAATATAAAAAATCAGCAATTTAAAGAAGATCAAGGCCCACTTGACCCCGATTGTAGCTGTAAGGTTTGTAAGAGATATTCTAGAAGTTATATGCGCCACCTTTACACGGTTGGCGAGTATTTGGCCGGACAAGCAATTACTTACCATAATATTCATTTCTATTTGAACATGATGCGAGAAGTAAGGGCCGCAATTCTTTCAAACAAGTTTGACGAGTATTACGAAAACTTTTATAAATCCTATAAATTAGGTTGGAAACAATAACCAATCAATCAACTCATGGAGATTAATATGTTAGATTTAATTTTATCTTCTGCAAACGCTCAAGCTGCTGCGGCAAATCCAGCGATGCAACAAAACCCAGTTATGCAATTCTTACCGTTCATTCTTGTTTTCGGTATTTTCTATTTCTTAATGATCAAGCCACAAAAGAAAAAATTAGAGCAAGAGCAAACAATGCTTAAGGCTTTAACAAAAGGCGATGAAGTATACACAAAAACAGGGTTACTTGGGACAATCGTTGGGATGACGGAAAAAATTGTTACCTTAGAAGTTGCTTCTGGTGTTAAACTTAAAGTTGTTAGAAGCCAGGTTGCTGGTAAGTCAACTGGTCTGTTTGAAACAGAATCTAAATAAGGAAGTTATATGTTTGGTCTTGGGGCAGGTGAAATATTAGTTATTGGCGTTATTGCGTTAATCTTTATCGGCCCCAAGAAACTTCCTGAGCTCGCTCGAGGCTTAGGCCGAGGAATCAAAGAATTTCAAAAGGCAAAAAATGATTTGCTTGATGAAGTAAATAATGATGAGTTTACCGAAGAGCAAAAAAAGATCGAAGAAGAAATCAAAAAAAACCATGACGCATCAGTTGCTAGCGCGGAGAAAAAGGCTGCTGAAAAATCAAGTCCTGAATCTGAAGCTTAGGTTCATTCTCAATCCTTTCCCAATCTCACATTAAAATTTTATGTTCTTGCCTTAATTAATTAGGCCATCTATAATTTCAACTAGTTCTTATCGCAAGAAAGTTACAAACTCGGAGAGTTTTCTCCACGGAAAGTAGAGGTTTATTCATGAAGAGAAGTTGGTGGTACCGGTTCACCTTTTTAGTAGTCTTTGTGGTCATTTCTGTTATGTCGATCATGCCAACAGTTTTTGACTACCCTAAAGAATCGAAATTTCCTATTAAATCAAAAATCAATTTAGGGCTCGACCTTCAGGGCGGTCTTTACATGATTTTAGGGATTGATTTTAATAAGGTTTATCGCGATGAAATTCGTGGTTACGCCAGAAAAATTCAATACATTCTCGAAGAAGAAGGCATTAAGTCAGAAATTGGTTCTTTGGATGATTCGATAATTAGTGATCCAAAGCACACCATTGTTCTCAATAATGCTACTGATAGCACTCGGGCAAAAGAGCGAATTAAGGAATACTTTCCTTCCATTCTTCGACTGACATCTGACAATGGCGCTGAGCTTGGCTACGGAATCACGAAAGTTATTAAGCAACAAATTGAAGATCAGTCAGTAGGTAAATCAATCGAAGTTATTCGAAATAGAATTGATGAATTTGGTGTTACTGAGCCCGAAATTGTTTCTCAGGGGACAGATCGAATCGTTGTTGCTCTGCCTGGTGTAAAAGATATTGAGCGAGCAAAAGAGCTCATCGGGCGAACAGCTAAGCTTGAGTTCAAAATCGTTAATGATGAAGCTAATATTGGCCAAATTCAACTTCGAATTGAAGAAGCCAAAAAGCAGGGAATTGAATTTAAAAAAGGTCAGTTATTTTCAACCTACTTAAGAGAACTTAATAAATTTCTAAAAGATGATCTACCTAAAGGCTATGAAGTTGCTTTTGAGAAACGTACAGCAAAAACGACAAATGAAATTACGGCGATGCTTCCTTATGTTGTCGAGGCAACACCACAATTAACAGGTGATGATCTTCAGGACGCGAGAGTTCAGATTGATCAACAAAAAAATGAGCCATATGTTTCTCTTGAGTTTAAAGCTCAAGGGGCAAAAAGGTTTGAGAACATCACAGGTAATAATATCGGTAAAAGAATGGCCGTTATCCTTGATGGTAACGTTTATACCGCGCCAAATATTCAATCGAAAATTGCAGGTGGACGTGCCCAAATTACATTGGGAACTGGTAACTTTAATAAGCTAATGAAAGAGGCACGGGATGTGGCGCTTGTGCTTCGTGCTGGAGCACTTCCGGTTGAGCTCGAATTTCAAGAGCAGCGAACTGTTGGGCCAAGCTTAGGTCAAGACTCAATTAGACTTGCTCGTTATGCAGGTATCGTTGGAACCATTCTTGTTTTTGCGTTCATTCTTTTCTACTACAGAGTTTCAGGCTTAATTGCTCTTGCAACACTTGCGCTCAATATTCTTTTTGTTCTTGCGTGCCTAGTTGGACTTGAAGCAACTCTAACTCTTCCTGGTATCGCAGGGATTGCCTTAACGATTGGTATGGCGGTTGATGCGAACATCATTATCTATGAGCGGATACGTGAGGAAGTCAGAAGAGGTCTTTCAAATTATAAATCTGTTGAGGGTGGATTCAACTCTGCTTTCTGGACAATTATTGATGCCAACATCACAACAGCGCTTGCCGGTTTTGCGCTTTTAAATTTTGGTACAGGCCCAATTAGAGGTTTCGCAGTCACGTTATTGATTGGTATTTTTGCAACCGTTTATACAAGTTATTTTGTTGGTAGTCTTCTGTTTGAACTTTATATGAACAAAGTAGAAGGCCAAGAGTTAAGCATTTAATTTAAAGGATTTGACAATGATTGAGATCATTAAAAATAAAACAGAGATAAAGTTTACTGGAATGTTTGGTGTGACGGCCATTATTTCAACTGTTCTTGTATTGGGCTCACTATTTCTTATTTTTTCCAAAATGAAGTACGGAGTTGACTTTAGGGGTGGAGCCGAAGTTCAGGTGAAGTTCGCCGATTCTGTTACCGTTAAAGATATTAGAAACTCGTTGTCAGTAGCAGGATTTGACGGAGCATCCGTTCAAACTATTGGTGACGAGAGTGATCATGAAGTTTTAATTAAGGTTCAAGCAAAAGAAGGGGAGCTTAATCAAGTTGAAGCGAGACTTGAAGATAATCTGGAGAAAACTTTTGGAAGTGATCAGGTCGAAGTTCGAAAAGTAGATATTGTAGGGCCGAAAGCTGGCGCCGAGCTTCGCGTGAGTGGTTTTCAAGCAATGGGATATGCGTTGATTGCCATTATGGTTTATATCGGTCTACGGTTTGATTTTAAATATTCTCCAGGTGCTATTGGTGCACTTTTTCACGATGTGAGTATTATTCTTGGAATCTTTGCTCTAACAGGAACTGAATTTACACTACAAACTGTTGCGGCCCTACTTGCTGTTATCGGTTACTCGGTAAATGACACTGTTATTGTTTACGACCGAGTTCGTGAGAACGAGTTAAATATGCCGGGCAAAACACTTGCTCAGCAAATTGATCGATCGGTTAATGAAACTCTTAGCCGTACGGTTCTTACTTCTGGAACGACGCTGTTTATTTCTGGGGCGATGTTTATTTTTGGAGGGGAAGCAATTAAGTCTTTCTTTTTTGCCATTACCTTAGGTGTTCTTGTCGGTACGTATAGTTCAATTTTTGTGGCGGCACCGATTACGCTGTTATTTGATCGTCTCTTTGGAGAGACTACTTCAAATGTAGCGAAAAAAGCTTCACAGCATTAATTATAATGGGTTCGCGGTAACTTCACCGAGTGAAGGAACGCACCCAAATCTTTTATCAGGTGGCCGGATACTCGTTTGAAGGTCACTTGATCCATTAGCATCACCACTACCAATATTTTCACTTGAGCGAACTGTGTAAATGCGCTGGGTACTTTTTCTGACATAAGGATCATTAATGTCGGGAGGCCAATAAAACATGACTGTTTTATTTTCCGCTGCAAATGAATCAGGTTCTAAATGTTGATTGTTCTCGTAGTAGAACCAAATTTTCTTTAATAAGTTTTCTCTAATAACCAGTACATCGGTTGGCGCAATAATTGTGTTGCCTTCAGCATCTAGCATCGATAAAGCTTCTCTTTCTGCGAGAAAAATTCCTTCAGTATCAATACCGATATAATCTTTCATTACTCTGAACATGGGATCCGTTCCATTATAGTTTTCTTGGGTTGGACAAAAACCCTTACCTGTCGTGCTGTTAACCCACGGAATCATGTAATAACCAAGAATTGGGTTATCGCCTGTTGAATCTGCAGAGCCACCACTGTCACTGACTGGAATAACGTTAGGCCATTTTAATGTTCCAAATATTTGCACTTCTTTGGTGATGCTATATTCATCTAATAAGCGCTGTTTAAGGATGTCATTAATATCTTCTTTTCCGTTTCCATCTGTGTCGACAAATCTTGTGTCTCTGTAGTTCCAAACCGAAAAGTGGTGGGGGATGTGCTCTAGTCGTTCATACAGGGGGCTATCGGTCAGGCCGTATATATTGATATCGTGACAATAGACTTGTCCGTTTGTAACTGGAGGTAGGCTTGGCGGTGGATTATTGGGGGAAAAGTAATAATGGAGTCTCAGCGCATTCAGCCAACTAAAGTTAATACCGTCTGAGGTTCCTGATCTTGTCATGCACGTGTATTGAGAAACATGATGAACGGCCAAAGGCCCGGTGAAATCCACACTCGTGTCTTCAACTAAACGTCTTACTTGAAAAGTTGATGAATCACTCCCACTTGTTGTCTCAACTATTTTTGCAATATAGGTGACGCCGCTGCCAAGAGTTTTCATATCCACAGAGAATGATTTTGAGGACAAAAAGTTCTCAATCGGAAGCGAGATACTACTACCATTATTGTCAGTGAGTTCGAGGTTACAGGAGGGGTTTGTTTTTCCGTCACCTATTTCTACGCCACACCAATTTTTTAAACTTCCGTATAGTGGATTCGATTCTATCTCCGGGCCAAGAATGACTTCAACAAAAAGAAGCTCATCTTCTCCC